>JAISMV010000014.1 GCA_031276535.1 Flavobacteriaceae bacterium | reverse complement strand
TTAGAGCCATAAAGATATTCTCCCGTATTTAAGCCAAAAAAGATGAGTTTAAAATGAACACTTCTGATGTATTTTTTATTTATTGGGCTCTGCCCTTTTCTTCCTCATTCCCTCCTTTTACGTTTTTAGTCCTGATAGCATTATTTCCGAAAGAATAACGGACGGAAAACCGTATTGACTGTCTGAACTCATAATTTAAAAATTCCGTTTTGATGCCGGAAAAATAGGAGACAACTTTTATTTTATGAGTTTTGAAAATATCACTCGCATATAAAGATAGCGACAACTGCTTTTTAAGCAATAATGCCTTTGCTCCGAATCCTAAATTTGACAGGTTTTTAATTTTGTAATATTCGACATATCCTGAAAATATAATCCCGTAATTTAATGAAAGAGAGAGTGTTCTGTTCTTGTTTAAGATAAAATTGTTAGATGTTTCAAAATATTTGGCAAATCCATCATGATCGGAAATATATGCAGGAAATAACGAAGTTATTTTATTGTACTGTATACTCAACCTGTTCGAACTTTCCCACCATTTCCATTTTTTGAAGGTATAAGACTCGGAAAGCCCTATGATAGATTGGTTATAAGCATTTTCATATTTTGCAGCGGTATTGATATTATCATTGGAAATATAGGACACCTGCGTTCTCATGTCATCGGAAAAGCTCATATAAACGGAACTGTTCCAATTATTTTTGCGTGTATAAGATAATTCCAGATTATGGGTATAGGAAGGGCTTAAAAAGGGATTCCCTTCGGAAGTCGAATAGGGATTGGTGTACCTGACGAACGGATTCAAAGAGTAGAAAGGAGGTCTGCTGATCCTTTTACTATAATTGAATGAAAAATTATTATTGTCATTAGGAACGTACTGAATATAAAAAGTGGGGAATATTTTCAGATAATCGTTTTTATGCGTTTTAGATAAGGTTTGCGATACGCCTTTGATCTGGGTGTTTTCCATTCTGAAACCCAGCTGGGTTTCCCATTTCCCCATTTTTTTATTTCCTGAAATATACAGCGATTGCAAACTTTCATCATAATCGAACTCATCGCTTTTGTTTGTCTGAAACACAGGAACTCCCGAAGTCAGATCATAATAGTAAACGAAACTGTTGTTTTTAGTAAAAGCCAATTTCCCTCCATAAGACAGCCTGAGCCATTTCAAAGGGTGTTCCACATCTACTTTTGCCGAATAATTGGTAATGCCCTGTTTGCTCCCGTTATTAGCGGAAGCATAACTGCCCGCTATATAATCGGTGAAATTATCATACTCTTTGGTTTTGAAAGTTTCATTTCCTTTTGTGTTATAGTCAAAGTAATCTACGTTTACGTCTATTTTCCGCCCCAGAGTGTCTATTTTGTAAGTAGTATGAAAATTAACAGAGTTTCCGTTATCAATAGCTTCGGAATTGGCAAAGGTCTGTATCAACTTATCGGTGGAAGAATATACTTTAGTGTCGTTACTTTCCGCGCTGGGAATTGTACTGTAGTTATAAATATACTGAAATCCCACAGATATTTTTTTACTTAGATCATAATCCAAACCTGCGTTTGTACTGATATTATCCCCATAATTCAGCTTTCTTTTGCCGAAAGAGTTGTAAAATTTATCTGTATAATATATTTTCTGACCTTCTGTCCGATATAAAAAAGCACCATCGTTATGGAAAGCATTCACATAGAGAGATAACTTGTCTTTGTTATATTTAAAGTTTGCACCTTCGTTAAATCGGGCAAATTTAAACTGGGTAAAAGAACCTGTTAAATCTAAACTCCAGCTATTCGCTTTTGCTTTTTTCAGCTGAATATTGATAATTCCGCTATTGCCTTCCGCATCGTATTTCGCCGGCGGCGTGGTGATGACCTCTATACTTTTGATATTGTCCGAAGGTATGGATTTAAGATAGTTTGCCAAATCCTCTCCCGAAAGCTGCACTAAACGGTCGTCTACCATTACGGATATTCCGCTTTTACCGATCAGGCTGATCTGGTTGTCCTGCACCCGGACTCCCGGCGTGACTTTCAGTGCGTCCAAAGCATCGCCGCCTGTGGCGGCAATAGAGTTTTCCACGTTGAAAACCAAGCGGTCTACCTTTCTTTCAAACAGTTTCTTTTGTCCGGTCACTACCACGTTTTGAAGCTCTTTTGCTTTTTGTATTCTAATATTTCCCAAGTCTAGGTTATCGGTCAAGAGTAGGTCTTGAGTGTGGAGAATTTCTCCGGCTTGTTTTATAGCCAAGGTATAATTTTCCTGCCAAAGACCGGAAAAAGTGAAGCTTCCGTCTTCTCCGGTAAGTTCGCTTTTGAGTACGGAATCTTTTACGGAGAGGATAACTTCGGCAAAGTCTACCGGGGCATTTTCTTCATCCGTTACTTTCCCGGAAAGATGAAAGGTTTGGGAGAAAGTTAATGTCCCGATAAATATAAAGATCAATGTAATATAATTCTTCATTTATTTATCTATTAAATTTCAGCCGTTTCAAGTTTAAAGACATTAACCGCTTTATAGGTCTATCGTTTGCAAACAAATATTTCCCTCAATTAATTCTGTTAAGTTCTTCTTTGTTATCCAACGGATTGGTGTTTACCTTTAATTTTTGATTGAATAAATTCCAAACAACAGACAACTTAATACTTCGGGTATCATAGTGTTCTACCCCTTTGATAAATATGCCGTCGCTTATTCCCGATAATCTGGAATATGAGGAATTGAAAAGATCATTGATGAATAAACTTATGGATAACTTTTTATTGAACAGACTGTATTTTGCCCCTAAATCCAACCGATAAAGGTCTTCTACATTTATTTGGCTGTATATAAAAGGCAGCTGATACATAAAGTTGCATTCCAGAGAGAGTAATTTCTTTTGCCCTATGTTGAGGCTGTTATTTAAAGAAAAAGCAGCGCTGATCTTTTCCGAATTTAAGTCTATATCTTTTTTTGCCGAGGATATTTTTGTATTGTAAACACTTATGTTAACAGCAGAATTCAGGCTTTTGCCGATAGTTAACATATAACTTTCCGTGATACCCCAATCCAGCTTATTGAGATAATTTTCCGGCTTATATATCTGTGCATGGTCTCTATAATAAACGTATTGATTGGATCCGTCTTTCCAATAACTTACATAAAACGACAGGTTTTGGTTATTTTTATAGTTATGGCTTATTTTAAAGTTATAACTGTAACTGGGCTTTAGAAAGGGGTTCCCTGAGCTATATTCATTGGGACCGACGTTGAACGTATAGGGGTTTACGTCGTTGTATCTAGGTCTGTTAATGCGGCTGTTTACGTTTACATTAAAGGTGTTATGGTCATTCCATTTGTAATTGACATATAAGGTTGGAAATACTTTCAGGTAGTTTGAACTGTGTACTTCATTCAAAGATTTCGATTCTCCCTCCTGATTCATGGATTCCATTCTGAGACCGGCTTTCACTTCCACTTTTTTTCCAAAACGGTATTGTGCGCTTACATAGAACGCCAGATTATTTTCTTTAAAAACAAACAAATCATTTTGACCGTTTTGGGTTGCGTTATAGGTAGTTTTGCTATACCCGAATTTCCCTCCGAATTCCAACAGGGCTTTCCGTATGGGGAGTTCAAAATCTACCGTATTGTTGTAGTAGTCAACAGTTTTTTCTCCGTAATTAAGTTGTGAGTTATCGTTCATATGGTATCCGTTAGCATAGTCATCCGAATAATGGAAATAGTCGGTGGCTATTTTGTAACTTATTCCCAAACTATCAACTTTTCTTTTATGGTCAAAGTACAGCCCTATATCATGGTTTGAATTCTTATCTCGGTCAAATACCTGAGCTTCGTTTTGATGTTGTAAAACATAATTGGAATTGTAGTAGAAATTATTGTTTACAGAGGCTTCATTACTTTTATAATTCGTATTCAGAAACTGTATTCCTATTTTGTCTGTAGTATTCAGGGCATATTCTGTATTTAACCGTACCAATCCGCTTTTAGGGTATCGCTTTCTGTAAAAGTCCGATTGAACTATTGAATCAGAAGCAGGGAAAAATGAGAAGTAACTCCTGTCGATTATCCTCTTACCATCGGAATAGTTGAAAGTCAACGATATACTTAATTTATTTTTTTGATAGGTGAAATTATTATTAGTAGTAAAAGTCGGATATTTAGCCTGATTATACGTTCCACCAACCGTAATGCTTAAATTATCCTTTTTCGCTTTTTTCAGCTGAATATTGATAATTCCGCTATTGCCTTCCGCATCATACTTCGCCGGCGGCGTGGTGATGACTTCAATGTTTTTAATGTTGTCCGAGGGTATGGATCTGAGATAGTTTATCAAATCCTCTTCCGAAAGCGGCACTAAGCGGTCGTCCACTAGTACGGATATTCCGCTTTTACCGATCAGGCTGATCTGGTCGTTCTGCACCCG
>JAISMV010000007.1 GCA_031276535.1 Flavobacteriaceae bacterium | reverse complement strand
AAATCAAAATTGACAGAAAGCTATTTTATTGCAATATACTATTTTGATGAGGGTAAAAGTAAGGAAAATCAGGAACTTTATGTTCATGGCATCTGGGAAGTAGAACTTTCGGAAGAATTTAAAAAGAGTTTGAGTATGGAGGAGTAATACCTTGGTTTGGCAAGCAAGGGTTGGGAGATCAGGTAATATCTTCAATTGATTTTAAAGAACTTAGGAATTACATAGAGATATTAGAACAAATAGAATATAGAAAAGGAAAATGGATAAATATCAAATAAAAATTATCAATAAAATAGATGAATTCGAATTTATAATAAGGTTATGGAATTCTATTAAAGGGAAAGTAGGTTTTCCTTTGAATACTGGAAATGAAAAATTAATCCGTCTTAGGTTTGATGCGTTAATTAGAATTAAGAATGGGGATGAAGACATTACAATTGGAATATATGGAGATTTCCCAGAAGTGATTACTAAAAGAATTTATTGGGAAAACTTTACCTATAATGAAATAGAAAAATTTTGTAAGGATTTTATATTGTATCTTGATAAAGATATTAACTATCCTTCCGCATCACTTGAACTAGGAAAAGGTAGACGGATAGCAACTTTATCAATTAAAAAATCACATGCTACTAATAATTACTTTATTATCGTTTATCATTTTTATGATGGTGAAGGTAGGAGAAATCAGGAACTTTATGTTCATGGTATTTGGGAGGTTGAACTTTCGGAAGAATTTAAAAAGAGTCTGGATATGGAGAAGTAATACCATGGTTTGGAAAACAAGGTTTAGGAGATCAAGTAAAATCTTCAATTAATTTTGAAAAGCTTGAGGATTATATAGAAATATTAGAACAATTAGAATATAAAAATAAAAAATGGATAAAGGTCAAATAAAAATCATCAACAAAATAGAGAAATTCGAATTTATAATAAGGGTATGGAATTCTATTAGAGGGAAATTAGGTTTTCCTTTAAATACTGGAAATGAAAAATCAACCTATTTTCGGTTTGATACCTTACTTAGTTTTTATACACCTCAACACGAGTATGTAGAACAAGGTATTTATGGGAGTTCTAAGGATGTAAAAATAGATAGGTTGAATAAAAAGAATTTCACACAAGACTTTTTAAATGAAATGAAATTTTTTGATTTGATCCCTAAAACAAATTGTTATGGACTTGAATATATAGGTGCCAAGGGGAACGATTTATATTCTTTTTCACCCACTGTATCAATAAAAAAATCAGAATTGACAGAAAACTATTCTATTGCAATATACTATTTTTATGATGGTGAAGGTAGGAGAAATTCGGAACTTTATGTTCATGGTATTTGGGAGGTTGAACTTTCAGAAGAAATTAAAAAGAATTTGAATATGGAAAAGTAATACCGTGGTTTGGTAAGCAAGGTTTAGGAGATTAGGTGAAATCTTCAATTGATTTAAAAAAACTTAATAGAAATATTAGAACAAATAGAATATAGAAAGGAAAATGGATAAAGGTCAAATAAAAATTATCAACAAAATAGAGGAATTCAAATTCATAATAAGGGAATGGTCTTATAGTAGAGGAAAATTAGGTTTTCTTTTGAATGCCGGAAATAAAGAAATAACCCATCGTCGGTTTGATGCCTTACTTATTTTCTATACATCTCAAGACGAGTATGTAGAACAAGGTATTTATGGGAGTTCTAAGGACGTAAAGATACATAGGTTGAATAAAAAGAATTTTACCCAAGACTTTTTAAATGAAATGAAATCTTTGGGGTTAATCCCTAAATTTAAATTTTTTGGAGGTAAATATTTAATCCGAAAAGGGAACGATTGGTATTTTTTTTCACCCACTGTGTCAATAAAAAAATCAGAATTAACAGAGAACTATTTTATTGCAATATACTATTTTGATGATGGTGAAAGTAAGAGAAATCAGGAACTTTATGTTCATGGTATTTGGGAGGTTGAACTTTCGGAAGAAATTAAAAAGAGTTTGAATATGGAGAAGTAATACCGTGGTTTGGTAAACAAGGTTTTAGAATATTTAAATTAAAAAAATATGGAATATTCATTAATAGCAGACAACAAAATTATAATTGGTAAGAAAGCAATTATTTTGTCAACCACCAAAGTATACAAAGTAGAAGATAAAAATTTATGAAAAAAGTATTTACAATAATTGCAGTTATAGCGTTTTTAAGTAATGTTATGGCCCAGGAGCTCAAAATTAAAAAAGGAAATATTATTATAGATGATCAGACCGTTGCCACGATAAAAAAAGAAAGCGGACGTTATAATTATACCATTTCCGATCTTTCGGGAGCGTTGTTGTATCAGGCTGCCATCAAAAGTAAAACCCCTAAAGGAAGAGAAACCAGCCAACTGTGGATTGAGCTGACCAATAGAGACAACAAAGTTCAGGAAGTAACTTTAAAGCTAAAAAGGTTCAATATCAATTTAGAGAAAAGATTGGTTGAAAATCTGGTCGAAAAGAAATTTCTGACCTCATCGGGAGTAGAAGAAAGTTTGTATAACAACGCGAACACGGATATCACCGATGAGCTCGATCGTATTCTGGACGATTTTGAGGCAGCTTATGCAATCGAAGATAAAAAAGCGGAAGAATATAAGCTGGTGCTGGGAAGCCCCGTGGGTGTTTTTTATCAAATTACTTCCGATTTTGTACTTATAGGATATATGACGGGAAAAAGCAGACCGGATCCTAAAAACAACGAAAAAGTAATTTCGGAATACTTTGTTTACGATACGGATAAGAACCCCGTTGCTGGATTACAGTTTGGTTCTTATGATACGGGAGATGAGTTGAAACCTAAATACATTAAAACTTTTGAAGATGATCAGGATCATCCCATCATTACCAAATGCAGATTTTATACTTTAGACAAAGAACCCATGGCAAACCGAATGGTAAAAATGCTGTTTGCGAAAGGCTATCTGAAAAAAAGAACAATTAAATAATGCAAAATATAATTAGAACCTAAAAATAAATAGTTGAATAAAATTTAAACAGGCTCTTAATATAACAAAAACAAAATTTGATAAATTTAATATGAAAATAAAATTAGTCATTCTGCTCATAGCGGCATTCGGTATGCTTCAGGCACAAGACGTAAAAATAAAAAAAGGAGAAATCCAGATAGGCATGCAGAAAGTAGCCAAGATCGAAAAACAAAAAAAAGGAGGTTACAAGATCAGTAATTTAGAAGGAGACGTTTGGCTTATGGTCAATCTCACCAAATTCACCCAAACCCATAAAGAGGCGGAGGAATACTGGCTGGAGCTTACCGGTCCCAATGGCAACCTTCGCGAGGTGGAGTACAGGGAAATTTCCATATCTTACAGTAGAGAGAAAGCGCATGTGAGAGCATTGCTGCACAGTGATACCGGTATTCTTACCTCAAACGGGCTGGACAAACAGGCAATAGAACAGTTCTTCCAAAGTCAGGATCGAAGTATTTCGGAAAAATGGGACAAAATTATCACTGCCCAAATAGAGGAAAATGAGCGGGAAGACCAATTGGCAAAACAAGATCGGATTACAATAGACGAGAAAACTATAAGACGTAAAGGAGAAAGAATAGGCTACCTGAGTTTACAAGTCCATAATGATGATCTCTACACATACAACTTTTTTGATGCCAACAATAAAAAGATTGCCGAAATTACTTTATACAAAAATGAGAATTTTAACAGGGACGGATTAAGATTAAAATTATACAACGGTGAAACCCTAAAGCTTAATCAGGTAGATTCCGTAATTTATATTGATTTTAATGATTTGATTAAAAGAGCCGTACATAAGCTTTATGCTTTAGGATTTCTGCAACAGCCTGAGCCTGATAGCAAGTATGATTCCAGAGGACGAATAAGATCCCAATTAGAACCTAAATAAATAGAAACAATCAACACAATCCGATGAAAAGACTTTTATTCCTTTTTTTGCTGATAGTTTTAATGCCCCAATCCTGTTACGAAGAATCTTTCGTTCCGGTGGAGGCCAAATTTTTCACGGAGTTCAAAAATGCAGATGAATCCGTTCCCGTTTATATTGTTATCAAAAACCTTTCCGAAGGAGCCGATACATATGAATGGGAATTTGAAGGAGGTTCTCCCTCATTCTCTTCCAAAAAAGAACCGGGAGAGATCTTGTATTCCCAACCGGGAATCTATACCATCAAACTGACCGTAAGCAATGCGGACGGAGAAAGAGATGTTTGTGAACGGAAGGTTGATATCAAAGACGCTATCAACATCAGCTTCAGCAAAAAGATTACCCAGAGTGACTATCCTCCGGTAGAAGTAAAGTTCACCAATACAACAAAAGGACAAAACCTTACCTTTCAATGGACGTTTAAAGGAGGAAATCCGGCATCATTTAGCGGACAGAACCCTCCCAATGTCATTTTTAACAGTCCGGGAGATCACGAAGTGAAACTCACCGTTTCCAATGGATTTGAAACTCTTAGCAAAACCGATATTGTCCATGTGAAAGAAAACATTGTAACCGCTTTTAACTGGGAAACCGCACACGAAGATTACGATTATCAGGCTCCGGTCAAATTATTTATGAATAATCAGACACAGAATGCGATCAGCTACCAGTGGAGCTTTCCGGGAGGCAGTCCGTCTTCTTCAACGGAAACCAATCCACAAGTGGTTTATTCCGCACCGGGAACCTATACTATCACTCTGACCGCCTCAAACGGAAAAACGACACAAAAGTTACAAAAGCAGGTAACAATCCAGAAGGATACGGGAATTTATATTTTGAAGGATGTGAAATTAGGGGTGAATTACGCTCACAATACCAATACTATAGGAGCCTTCTATTCCACCAGATTGAGGCGTTCCTTTACCGCAGCCGAAGTAACATCCGCAGTTGGAGCAGATATAGATATTGCTTTTCAGGGACAGAACAATGCGTTTACCTACAACAAATTTGTTTCTCCAACCACGGTGAACCAGTATGGTTTTGCCGCCATACCCAATGCACAGCAGACTTTGTTTATCAATTCACAGGAAATTTGCAATTGTGGATTGAATTTCACAGAAGCACAGTTTGATGCGGTGAAAGATAAAACACCCTTACAAAACCTAAATATTCCGAATTCAGTAGCCGGACAACAGCAATTCGGAAAACAGCTGCCGAGGATCGTCCTTTTCAAAACACAGGACGGAAGAAAAGGAGCTGTCAAGATCAAACAATTTGTAGCCGGAATATTGAACCAGTCATATATCCTTTGTGATATAAAAGTACAAAAATAACACGATGAAGAAATCTGTATTATTGCTCATTCTGATTCTATCAGGTCTTAAAGTTCAAGCACAGCATATGGACATAGAAGCCATGATGAGAGACAGAAAATTAAAAGTAAACGGAGGCATCAATGCCAATGCCATGTTCTATAACTCCAATATGGATCAGGATAGAGAGCCCCTTATCTATACGCTGACCGGAAATCTTAATTTCAGTTATATGACCTTTAGCATGCCGTTTAGTTATACTCTTACCAATCAAGGCGACGCATTTAATTACAATGTTCCGTTTGATTTTAACCGGTTTAGCCTGACACCGAAATACAAATGGATAAAAGCATACATCGGAGATAACGCGATGTCTTTTTCGGAATACACACTGAACGGACATCCGTTTAGAGGATTGGGCGTTGAGCTGACGCCCAGGGGAGCTTTTAAATTTAGCGCAATGGGAGGAAGATTGCTGAAAGCGGTTGAAGGAAACGACAGTATAGGACTGCCTGCGGTATATGAACGCTACGGATACGGAACCAAAATAGGCTATGAAAAAGAAAAATATAAGATCGAAGCCATCGGATTTTATGCCGAAGACAAAAAAAACTCTGTAAAAAAACCTACCGATGTGGTTCCGATGTCTAATTATGTAGGAAGTCTGAAACTATCTACCACACTGATTAAAAATGTAAACTTTGAAGCGGAGTATGCCGTTTCCGTTCTGGAAGATTATACCCCTTTCTTTAAGGAGGATAGCAGCGGGATAAAGGATTATGTTAAATCCAAAACATACAATAAAGCCTTCAATACCCGGATTAATTACACACTGGGGAAAGCGAATTTTGGATTGGTGTATGAGAATGTAGATCCTACCTACCGCACTTTCGGAGCCATGTATTTCAACAATGATCTGGAGAATATAGGACTTACATTTTCCAGTCCTTTCTTCAAAGACCGATTAGCCATTGCCACCCAGCTGGGATATCAACGGGATAACCTGAACGGAAAAAAGAGCCAAACCTCGGTGAGATTGGTAGGAAGTATAAATGCCTCTGTGAAAGTATCCGAAAAATTAAATGTAACAGGTTCCTATTCCAACTTCTCTGCTACTGTAAATCGCAGACTGAACCAGTTCGATTATATCAATATGCCGGATATGGTTCCTGCGGACACATTGGATTACCAACAGTTATCTCAGACCGGAAATGTAAATGTAAATTACGTTTTCGGAAAAAATAAAAACCAAAATTTGAATTTCAACTATTCCATAGCCGGACAGGCAAACAAACAGGGAGGCATCATCCGGAGAGGACAGGCAAGCAGGGTACAGAACTATAATCTCGCACACAGCATCAATTTCCCTTCTATACAAGCAGGATTGAATACCTCTTTAAACTATACTTCCAATACCACCGGACTATTGGATAACGAGGCATATGGAGGCTCGGTAAGTGTTTCCAAAAAGTTTTTTGAAAATAAATTCAATACAAGTTTTGGTACGTTATATAATCAGACGACCGGAAGTAATTCA
Source organism: Flavobacteriaceae bacterium (assembly GCA_031276535.1). Classification (GTDB taxonomy): domain Bacteria; phylum Bacteroidota; class Bacteroidia; order Flavobacteriales; family Weeksellaceae; genus Apibacter. Next base: position 10,558 of record JAISMV010000007.1, on the reverse strand, counting down.
GCCAAAAACGGAGTTTTCGGACTTAAACTCAATATGAATTACATATTGCTTGAAAAACACAACTTGTCTTTGTATGGAATACAGATGTTCCGGAAAACGACAGGAAAAGAAAATATAAATGACCTAACGATAAACTTTAACTACAGCTATGGTTTCTGATCGGAACGAATGGCTTTATAATATAAATTGGATGAAAAAGATTTATTTAATAATTCAGTTAACGGCTCTGTTCCTGAGCGCTTCTTTGTTTGCACAGGAAACGGAACGGAAAATGCATTCGGGAGCAGCCGATACATTTACCGAGATCGATAAAAAAAACAGTTATGTAGATAACATATCGAGCCAGAATATTGTTTCCCTTCCCATTGGGATCAAGTCAAAGATCGCGGGAGATAACACTACGTATACCATAGGGGTTACGAAAGCAAAGTTCTATCCCGATTACACCGAGCTGACGGTATTTGCCAAAATAGATATTCCTCAAAAAGGAGAGAACGGATTGCCTATGTCGCTGTTCTTCGGTGCACAGGGTATAAAGTTATCGCACGACGGAGGAATCATAGGGGATGCGAAACTGGCCCTTCTGGGAGATGTGAATATTCCGATAAATGATAATTCCTGGCAGGTTTCATTATTTGGAGGCTTTAATAAACAAACCGGAGAGGTCGAAGATTTAACCTACGTCACCATTGATTGCGACGGATTTAAAGAAATGAGAATATCAGGAGCCGTGGAATTCTCCCGAAATCTCATTCTTCCTGTTAGAAACGGACAAGTTTCGGAGTTCGATGCAAAGATTCCGGTGACTTTAAGCAACGGAAGACAAACTACGGCGCCTGATCGTGTGAGAGGGCTTTTTGATCTTACCGCAGCCGGTTGGAATGATATATTGGTGAAAGTTTCTTTGGATCCTTTTGTGCTGGCAAAGAAACAAAACGGAGTTGACTATAACGGAAACTTCCAGTTCTTAGTCAACAATGCGGTATTGGATTTAAGCGATGTAAGGAATAGTCCTGCGGTTACCTTTCCGCCTGTATACCATCAAAAGGGACTGCTATTTCCCAATCAGGAAACATGGAAAGGGGTTTTTGTAGAAACATTGAATGTGGCACTTCCCATAGAATTCAAAACAAATGCCACAGCACAGAATGACAGCAGGATATACTTAGGAGCTTCCAAGCTTCTGATCGACAGATTCGGAGTTTCGGGCACTTTTTATGCAGATAACGTATTCCCGATAGAGGAAGGAATTACGGACAAGCAAAATGCCTGGGCTTATTCTCTCGATCATATCAGCGTTACCGTAGAGACAAACAGATTGATAAAAGCCAATTTTAAGGGAGAGATCATCCTTCCCGTTACGAAAATAAAAAAGAGCAATTCAGAGCAGACTCATTATGGTTTCATGTATGACGGGATCATCTCCGATGACCAATACAGTTTAACGGTTTCCACCTCCAATAAGATCAATTTTGACATTTGGAAAGCCAAAGCCACTTTGTTGGAAAATAGTTCCGTACAATTAAAGGTCAAAGACGGACACTTTCTGCCGAAAGCCACCTTACACGGCTTCATTGACTTTGCAGCATCAAAATCCAGTAAGGATGAAGACGAGGGAGAACTTCCGGAAGATAAAAAAACTGTGGACTTCAAAGGGGTTACATTTGAAAACTTAACACTTCAAACGGTTTCCCCGATGATACAGATTGGAAGCATGGGGTATCATGACAATATCAAATTCGGAAATTTCCCGGTAAGTATTAGAAATATAGAGATCATTGCACAAGATAACCGGGCGGATTTGTATTTCGACATGGAGCTGAATCTGATGGACAAAGGGGAATTGAAAGCAGATGCGAGATTGGGAATAAAAGGTGCTTTGGAAGCACAGGGAAGCCGCCAGCGATGGAAATATTCCGGATTGGATCTTTCGACTATTATGATCGATGCACAATTCAGTGGCTTGCGTATGACCGGAAAATTAGACCTGCTGGAGGACCATCCGATTTATGGAAAAGGTTTTAATGCCGAACTGAATGTCGGAATTAAAGAAGTTTTTGATGTGAAAGCCAAGGCAATTTTTGGAAAAAAAGATTTCCGTTACTGGTATTTTGACGCCAGTGCAAAAGTAACCAAAGGAGGATATTTCATCAACGGCTTTGGAGGCGGAGCGTATTATAAAATGAAACGTTTAGCGTTTGCCGCTCCTGCTGAATTTTCTCCTTCGGGGCTCACCTATGAGCCGTATGAAGATACCGGTTTGGGACTAAAGGCATTGGTTAGTTTTGTGATAGGAAAAAATGAAGTATTCAACGGAGAAGCCGCTTTTGAATTACAGTTTAACCAGCACGGAGGATTAGATTATGCGGCTATTTACGGAAAAGGACAAGTGATGAAAGGAATACCGGGATTAGAAGATATACAGAATTTAGTGAAAAAAGTTAATTATGGATTGGAATCCAGTGACTCTTTCCTGAAACTAAAAGATAAAGCCAACGAAAATTCCAGCTTTGAGAAACGATTTTTGCCCATAGCTGAAGTAGTCATACCTGATCTTCCGGAAGATAAAAGAGCAACGATTGAATTCACAGCCGCTATTCAGCTTGATATAACCAACAGGACAACTCACGGAACACTGGATGTCCATATCAATGCAGGATTTATCTCGGGGGTTGGTGAGGGAGGCCGCGCCGGATGGGCGGTATTCCATAAAGATCCGAAGGATTGGTATTTGTATATCGGAACTCCTGATGACCGTATCGGAATAAAATTAGGAGTAGCAGGTATTTCTTTAAAAACAGGCTCTTACCTGATGACGGGAACCCATTTACCCGGGTCTCCACCGCCACCATCGCATGTAGCAAACATATTGGGTGTAGATGCAGATAAGCTGAAATACATGAGAGACGAGAACGAATTGGCTAACGCCGGAGGATTTGCCTTTGGGTCTGACCTGAGCATCGATACCGGAGATCTGACCTTTTTGATTTTCTATGCGAACTTCAAAGCAGGTGTCGGTTTTGACATTATGTTGAGGAATTACGGAGAGGCGGAATGTATCAATACGGGAGACCAGGTCGGAATTGACGGCTGGTATGCCAACGGACAGGCCTATGCATATTTACAAGGTGAATTGGGAGTGAAAGTAAAATTACTGTTTGTCCGCATGAAAATTCCGATTATTTCTGCCGGAGCAGCCGTATTAATGCAGACAAAACTACCCAATCCATTCTGGATGCGCGGATATGTCGGAGGATATATGAATGTTCTGGGAGGATTGATCAAGGGTAAATTTAATTTTAAGATCACCATTGGTAAGCAATGCGAATTTGCTAATGGAGGAGCTTTGGACGGAATGAAGATTATTGTGGATGTTTCCCCGAAAGATCAGTCAAATGACATAGATGTTTTTGCTGTTCCACAGGCTACCTTCTCAATGAAGGTCAATCAGCCGATCGAACTTCCGAACGATAAGGGAGATGTGGAAACTTACAAGATTGTTTTGGAAAGATTTGATGTTCTGAATGAAGCCGGACAACCGGTGGAAGGAACGCTGGAATGGACAACCTTGAAAGACAGAGCTAATTTTGTTTCTACGGATATTTTAGAACCCAACAAGTCGTTTAAAGTACAGGTGGAAGTTAGTTTCCAAAAATTAGAGAACGGAGTTTTCAGGGCAATTACGGAAAATGGACAATTGGTCAAAGAATACGAAGAAAGAACCTTCACTACAGGATCTGCTCCGGATAACATCCCATGGAACAATATCGAATATGCCTACCCTGTGGTAGAACAGAAATATTATTTTAAAGATGAATACGAAAACGGATATGTGAAGTTAAAACGAGGTCAGGATTATCTTTTTGAAGATAACAAATGGAAAACTGCCGTCAAAATTCAGGATGTGGAAAAAAATAAAGAATACAATACCGCATTCAGTTACAATGCCGTTAGTAATGAATTGCGTTATAAGATGCCGGATATAAAAACATCATCAGGATACAAAATGATAGTATTCAGTACGATGAAAGAAGGGGCTTCCCGTACGGAAGAAACTTCTAATGATCAAATTTCCCATACGGAAGAAGGAAATGACTTTACGATTGAAAACAAACAAGCGGAAAATGTTGTGAGAGACGGCGAAATAGAACGTCTGTCTTATACGTTCAAAACAAGCAAGTATAAAAAATTTAATGATAAAATTAGCGCCATCAACGTATCCAACTACAACTTTATCATTCATTCTGCAGATGTCATATCCCTTGCCAATAATCTGAAAGAAACAGAACCGTTTGAAGAAGCGGATTTGGTTGGAAATGACTATACCGCCGGCAAGTCGTTGATAGTTGTTGAAGCCTCATTAAATGACGAGTATTTCACTCAGGACATTAACCCGATTCTATATGGTAAACTACCTATAGGGAATAAATACACCATTACGAACAGAGAGGTAGAAGAATACGGATTAATTCCCAAACGGGCTCTGTCTATTAACAATTATTATCTCAACAGTGTTCAGAACGAGGTGAATTATGGAAATATTTCCACCTATTTCCCTTATGAATACGATTTATCCTTATGGTACAAAACCGATCTCATTGATATAAGAAATCAGATTGTGAATGATTTGGCATCAGGAGTTATCACTTCTGCTCATCCTGCCTATCTCTTCCTGAATAATAATTTCAGATCCATTAGGAACGGAACTTACAATGTGATAATGAAGTATATATTGCCGGGAGCAAAGCAAACTTCCGAAACTTCACAAATATATAAGAACAAGAATAACTGATACTGTCCTTTATAAGTAAAGGAGGCTGTCCTAAAAAGCTGAAAAGTAAATCCCCGACACAAAAGAATGTCGGGGATTTTTATTGTTTGTCCTTAAATTCAGATCTTCGATTTAATATTCTTTATTTCAAAATGAGATTTTCTATTTACGTGTCTGTATAGTGATAATTTATTCATATTCTTATTATAATATTAAATAGATGTAGTATATTTGCTTACCTATTAACGTAAAACCTTACCCTATGAAAAACGGTCTATACTATTCATCGTTATTGATCTTGTTGAATGGTTTGTCATCCTTTTATTCTCAGGACATTCAATGGCAGAGATCCCTGGGAGGATTGCAGGGAGACTATCTCTTTGATGCACTGCCTACTCCCGATTACGGTTTTATTTTGGCAGGAAGTTCCGTTTCCGAAGAATCCGGCAATAAGATTTCCGGCTCTTCCGGCAATCCGGATTATTTCCTGTGGAAAATGGATGAACAAGGACATGAAGAATGGCAGAAATCCTTTGGCGGAGATGGTTTGGACTTTTTGTACAGCATAAACTTAACCACAGACGGAGGATACATTCTGGGTGGAAGTTCTTCTTCCGGAATTTCCGGCATAAAAAAAGATTCCTGCCGGGGTCAGGACGATTACTGGATTCTTAAGCTCAATGCCGCAGGCAATCCCGAATGGCAAAAAACTTTCGGAGGCGTTGGTTCCGACAAGCTGCTCTCCATCCAACAAACTTCAGATTTCGGCTATATAGTGGGAGGCTCTTCCGATTCCCCCCAAAGCGAAGACAAAACTCAGGATACCAAAGGAAGTCTGGACTTTTGGATACTGAAACTGGATAAAAACGGAAATATCTTATGGCAGACCTCTCTGGGAGGAGAATATTACGACCTGCTCCGAAGCATCAAACAAACTCAGGACGGCGGCTACATACTGGCGGGCTATTCCAATTCCCTGAAAACAGGAGATAAATCCGAAGACAACATAGGGGAAGGAGACTATTGGCTGGTAAAATTGAGTAAGGACGGTAATTTATTATGGGACAAAACCTTGGGAGGTAATAAAGACGACGAGCTCACCGATATGATTTTAGCAAAAGACGGAGGATATTTATTGGTGGGAAGTTCCAACTCCGATGAAGGAGGAATAAAGACCAAACCCAACGGAGAAGGTTCGGATATCTGGATAATAAAAACGGACGAATACGGAAACATCGACTGGCAGCAGACCGTAGACGTAGATCAGGTAGATACCGCTGCCAAGGTCATTCAGAACAAGAGAGACAGTAACTACTTGATAGCAGGAAGCACATTGACAATAAACGAACAGGGAGAAAGTCTGAGCGATTATATAGCCATCAGGCTGGATGAGAAAGGAAATCTGCTTTGGAAGAAAAAAATAGGAGGCGACAGGCGGGATCTGCTCCAAAGCGCGGCAGAAACACGGGAGGGAAACCTGATATTGGCGGGAACCTCCAACTCCGGAAGAAAGGCGGACAAGACGGTGGAGACTCACGGACAGACCGATTTTTGGGTGGTGAAAATATCCGGTGATGAAAGACCGGATTATCAGGAAGAAAGAAAATGGGTGGAAGTATATCCCAATCCTACGGAACGATTTGTAAATGTGATCATTCAGGAAGAGTTGAGAGGACAGGAACAAATACAGGTGTATGACCTGAGCGGAAAGCTGCTCCAGCAAAACCCGGTGAAATACCGCACTACCCCGATAGACCTGACAGGCTATGCTCCGGGAGTGTATGTGTTTTCCATTACACTTCCTACAGGAAAGACCCAAACCGTGAAAATAATTAAAAATGGAAATGAATGACAAGTGTCTATAAGATAATTTGTCAATGTATCAGTTAAAAAAAACCTAATTAAAATATCCGTTATGTTAATACCATGAAAAAACACTTTTTACTTTTTACAATAGTATTGATAAGCAATACCGGATGGGGACAGGAAATTACCTCTCCCTCTCCTGTTTCCGAGGAATTGGGAAGATACGGAAACATACAGGTAGGCTTATTTACAGGAAGCCCGAATATAGATATTCCTGTTTATGACTTTAAAGAAGGAGACCTCAATGTTCCTGTCAGGCTCTCTTATACAACCAGTGGAGTAAGAGTAGACGACATAAACAAACAGTTGGGGATTAGTTGGAATTTAGTGGCAGGAGGAGTGATAACCCGCACAGTACGGGGAAAACCGGACGAGAAAACCACTTACTTGGATTTATCGGGTTATCTTAACTATAAATATACATTTTGTTTATCTCAACCTAACAGTTCTTCTCCGATATATTCGGCTATTGACTCAAACAGTGATGCAGAGAAAGATATTTTTAATTTTAATGTGCCGGGTGTATTCTCGGGAGGTTTTTATTTCGGAAAAGATAACACTATTGTGCAATTGGAACCTTCCAATATAAAAATAGAGTACTTTCTTAATGGAACAATAACCAACTATTTTAAAATTACCAATACCGACGGAACGGAATATTATTTCATAGAAAAAGAAGAAAGTTCTGTCAAAAGTTGTGTACACGGATCTCATGACACTCATGTAACTGCCTGGTATCTTACTAAGATCAAGTCTGTAAAAGGAAATGAGATACGCTTTACGTATAAAACCGAACAATTTTATTACGTAGCTTTTCTTTCTCAATATGCTGTAGATGTAGTAGAAGAGATAAAAAGTTTTTTTAAACCGCCTTCTTTTGTTGTTGGTCAGCCTTGCGCCACTAATAATACGAATTTTATCCCGTTTTTAACAAAGATAGATAGTGATAGCGGAAATGAAATTAATTTTAAATACGGAACCTCGTCCCAAGAACTAACCAAAATTGAGGTTAAACACAGAAGCAGTGTGATAAAATATTTTAATTTCAATTATACTATAATCTCCTTAGGTAAAACCAACAGCTATGAAGGACCAACCACACGGTTTTTCCTGAAAAATATGCAGGAGATCTCATCCTCAGGAGAAATGATCAGACAACATTCTTTTGAATATTATTATCCCGAAAAGCTTCCCGGAAGGCTTTCTTTTTCCCAAGATGTGTACGGATACTATAATGCCGCCAATAACGACAATATTGTTTACAATAATTTGGATAAAAAGGATTATGTAACATGGGGCCTATCCGGTTTAAAAGCTAACAGGAATTCCAATCCCTCGGTTTCATATTACGGGATGTTAAAAAGGATCACCTATCCTACCGGGGGCTATACGGAAATAGAGTATGAAGCCAATTCTGTATTTGGCAAAGAATATGTAGTACCTCCTCCTGTATATCAGGGATATGTTTCCGTAAATAGTGAAGCGAAGAGCAATGCTCCGGAATATTCTTTTGAAATACCCTTTGATCAGGAGGAAGTAAGACTTGTTTATGCCTCAGGCTCGGCTTGTGACGATAACAAAGGCGATGATCACGCCGGAGGAAATATTGATTTAGTAAGGATAAATGAAGGCAATAAAGTCAAATCAATATTCAGTGCCGTTCCTCAGCAAAGTGGAGTGAAAATTTTTAATGGAGTAAAAACGAAGCTCTTTGATTCAGAGGAGGTTACTACTATAACCAAAGGAAAATATAGGCTGACGGCCAGAATTTCGCGACATTGTTCGTATGCAGGAGCAAGTATATATTATTCAACGGTGGCTCCGTATTATAAAGATGTGAACAAACCCTATGCGGGCAACAGGGTGAAAAGAACCATTGATTACACGGCTTCTACGGGGGAGAAATATATCAAACGGTATTATTATGCAAGTATGGATAATCTGGAAAAGAGCAGTGGAAATTTTTTAACGATTTCACCGGATTTTTTACCTAACGTGTGTATTACTAAAATGCAGGAGGTAGAAAAAAACTCTGGATTACCAGCGGAGGTGAGTACATATTTAAATTATTCCATAGCATCTTCTCCTCCTGTTCCGCTATACTCAAACGAGGGATACGGCGTTGCCTATCCTGTCGTAATAGAAAGTCTGGGAGGAGACAATTTTGAACAAGGAGGAATCCAGCATCGTTTTGAACTGAGACAGGAAGAATTTCCGGATATGATTTGCGATGGTGGATCGGGTGAAAATTTAAGAGGGGTAAGCTTCGGTAATGCCTTTATGAGCGGCAAGAAAATTTCCACTTCCAAATTCAGGAAAACAGGAAATACCGTTACAACCATAGAATCCACAGAGTATAAATACACCCGTAAAGAAAAAGAAGATATACGTTTTTCCAATTATGCAGTTAAAAGAGTAGCTATTATAAAGAACCCCTTTTATTCCTATGGGGGCATGTTATTCACCGCAATTGATAATTATTTGTCAGTACATATGTACTACATAAACACCCGGCGTTATGAGTTGTCTTCCGTTACTACAAAAACCTATGATACCAATGGAGAAAATCCCGTAACGGTCACCACTACTTATAACTACGACAGTCCGAAACATTTACAGCTGACCTCCCAAACCTCCAACACCTCTGTTGATGGATTCACTCTGATAACCCGGTATCAGTATCCGCCGGAGCTTACAAGCGATCCGATCATGACCGCACTAACTGCAGCAAACCGGGTGGGTATTCCGGTAGTTACGGAAGTAGTAAGAAACGGAGACGGACTTAACAACAAACAACTGTCCCGTACAAGAACGTTGTATGGTAAAAACGCCGACACTTCCCAGCTGATTCTCCCTACGGAGATAAAAGCAAACAAAGGAGGCTTTGCCGAAGAATCCCAAATCAAATATGATAAGTACGACAATAAGGGCAATCCGTTGCAATACACCCCAGAGAGCGGTATACCGGTGAGTATTATCTGGGGCTATAATCAACAGTATCCCATAGCTAAAATAGAGGGAGCAAAATACAGCGAGGTCAGTTCTTATGTGAGTAATCTTCAAAGCCTTTCCAATGCCGGTAAAGAAGCAGAACTAACCACAGCTCTGAACAACGTAAGAACAAAATTCCCCCAGTATATGGTAACCACCTACACCCATAAACCGTTGATAGGCGTAAGCACCATTACCCAACCTAACGGCATTACCGAATATTATATTTATGACAATTTCGGAAGACTTAAAGAAATACAGGACAAGGACAAAAAAGTACTGAAAACCTTTGAATACCATTATAAACAATAACTTCTAAATAATCCAGTTATGAAAAACACCAGTTTCAATAAAAAGACAGAAACGATAAAAAAAATACGTATTACCGTTAGTTTACTTATAGTAGCAGTTCAAATTGTTACTGCACAAAGCAATAAATTTCCTACCTCGGGAAATGTGGGCATTGGAACTGTTAATCCATTGAGTACTCTTCATGTTAATGGGGGATTAAGAATTACAGGGAAATCGCCTAATTATGCCGGACCGACCTTAATATTCGGTGCCAGTGGAAATTCCAGTGCTGAAAATGGAAATTATAACATTGAATTTATCCCTAATTCAGGTTTAAATTTTTCTATTCCATGGCCTAATTCTAATTTTGGAAATTATGATCTATTTTTATCACTTAATAGAAGAGTGGGCATTGGAACCGGTACTCCTACGGAAAAATTACAAGTACAGGGAGCCTCTTCCAATGTTGCAATAAAAATTAACACAGGAGTTGCCAATACTTCCGGTGCAAGAGTGAGCGTAGCCTCTTCGGCGGGTTCATATAAATCCGTTAGCGCTAATGATTTTGTATTGGCAAACATCAATAACAATCAGGGAGGAATCCTCTTTAATACCCAAACCGGCGGAGTGGAAACCAAC
>JAISMV010000001.1 GCA_031276535.1 Flavobacteriaceae bacterium | reverse complement strand
AAGATCTTTCTCATATATTTTTGTTTTAATATCGCGAATATAAGTCCAAATATCTCATATAAACGAATTTTTTACCCTATATTTTTTACAATTTGATAGAATGCCAAGTGAGAAAATAGAGCAAGAGACTGATAATCAAAGCCCGATTAATAAAAAAGAATAATCATTTGGTAAAAAGGGGGGAAATTCGTATCTTTATAGTATAGAGTTTTCCGGACACAGTATCCAAAGGGTAATTTTTTGACGAAATTTGCAGCACATCATTGCGATTTTATGCCTAAACCTGCCTTCACTACTCTCGAATTAATAACTCTCAATTGGTACCGCCGGCTTGTGCTTAACCCGAATTCGTAACAGGTGAAAAATTAACTTACAACAATCTCTTTTTCTTTCACTTCCTTCAAGCTTTCAAAAACCTCATAAAATGAAGTCACTTCACCTATGATCAATAATGCAGGCATCTCTACTTTATCAGCCAACAAGGTCAAATCCGACAGATTCCCTCTGGTTACTTTCTGATCCTGACATGTGGCTTTACTTATAACAGCAACCGGTGTTTGAGAATCTTTCCCGTATTTTATAAGATTCTGCTGAACTTCATTTGCTCTCAGGGTTCCCATATAAATAACCAGAGTATGATCCAATCCCGCCACAGATTTCCATGATAATTCCTCTTCTTTATTTTTAAAGCTGCATCCGGTTATTAACGTGACACCATTGGCAACTCCTCTGTAAGTGAGAGGAATATGCGCATAAGCTGCGGCTCCGGTAGCTGCTGTAATACCCGGAATTACCTGAAAGAATAAATCGTTTTTTTTCACGATTTCCAATTCTTCTCCTCCTCTTCCGAAAATAAAAGGATCTCCTCCTTTCAAACGAACTACCTGTTTTCCCTGCTTGGCATGAAAAATTAACAACTCATTGATCTTATCCTGAACTACAGAATGATTACCTGCTTTTTTACCTACAAATATCTTCTCGGCATCTCTTCGGGATATGTCCAATATGCCTTTGCTGACCAAACTGTCATATAAGATAACATCTGCTTCCTGAAGCGCCTGTAATGCATTCAGGGTAAGCAAACCCGGATCTCCCGGACCTGCCCCTACCAGAGTAACTTTTCCTTTGGAATGGTCGAAATCTGCAAGACTTTCTTCCAAATAGCGTTCTGCTTCCTGAGGATTACCTGCCAGAGAAAGAAAGTTTTTTCTGAAAAGCTTTTCCCAAAACATCCTGCGTGCCATTGCCGAATGAATCTTCTGCTTAACTTTTTCCCGCCATTTGCCGGCAATATCCGCTGCTTTTCCGATGTTTTGAGGTAAAAGAGCTTCCAGCTTCTCCCGAATTTGCTTGATCAACACCGGAGCTTTTCCTCCTGAAGATATGGCAACAACTACCGGAGAACGATCAATAATGGACGGAAAAATAAAACTGCACAACTCCGGCTGGTCTACTACATTTACGAATATCTGTTTTTGTTCTGCCAGATAATGTATTTCTTCATTTACAGACGAATCGTCGGTAGCGGCAATAACCAACCAGATATTATTCAAATGTTCCGGGAAAAACTGCCGGGAAATCCATTCGATTTTCTTTTCTTCATGCAAAAGCAGCAACGGCTCGCATAATTCTTTGGCTGCCACATATACCACTGCCTCGGAATCCAAAAGCAGGCTTATCTTACGGTAAGCCACTTCTCCTCCCCCAACTACGAGAATTTTTTTATTTTTCAGCTTGATAAATATCGGTAAATAATCCATCTTTTTTATTGTAGTTAGTAATCAAAATTATCCGCATAAATCCGTGTTTATTATACAATTATATTACTGTTTCGGCATAAAAATCTTTTGCAGGGTCTTTAACCGGGTGAACAATTCCGGAGCGAATCAAAAAATCTCCGAAATCTTCATTTTTTAACCGTTTTGCAGACCATGATTGCACCAATGAGTCCAAAATATTCCGTATTTCCTCAACAGTAATATTTTCTTTATACAAACGGGGAATTCTCGTTCCTATGCGGTCTCCTCCCAGATAAAGATTATAGCGCCCCACAGCTTTGCCTGTCAGACCAACTTCCGCCAGCATCGACCTGCCACAGCCGTTGGGACAACCAGTTACTCTGAATATGATCGATTCGTTTTCTAATCCGTATTTTTTTAGAATTCCTTCCACATCGGAAACAAATTCAGGTAAAAATCTCTCTGCTTCAGCCATAGCCAACGGGCAGGTAGGAAAAGCTACACATGCCATGGAATCTTTACGTTGTTCACTGACGCTCTCGTCCAATAATCCGTATTTTTTTACCAAAGAATCAATCAACGTTTTTTCCGCTTCGGGAACTCCGGCGATAATTAAATTCTGATTTGCCGTCAATCTGAAATCTCCTTTATGGATTTTTGCAATCTCTGCAATACCTGTTTTTATGGGTCTTCCCGGAAAATCCAAAATACGTCCGTTTTCGATAAATAAGGTCAGATGCCACTGATCGTCAATCCCTTTAACCCACCCAAAGCGATCTCCTCTTCCTGTAAATTCATACGGTTTAGCAGGTTTAAATTTGATTCCTGCCCGGGATTCTACCTCTGTTTTAAAAACATCGATTCCGACCCTTTCCAAAGTATATTTTGTCTTGGCATTTCTCCTATTGCTTCTGTTTCCCCAGTCTCTTTGTGTGGTGACTATCGCTTCAGCAATTTTCAAAACATTTTTGGCATCAATATATCCAAACTCCGTAGCGGTTCGGGGATAGGTGCTTTTATCTCCGTAAGTCATGGCTAGTCCTCCTCCAACCAAAACATTGAATCCTGTCAGTTTTCCATTTTTTCCAACGGCTACAAATCCCAGGTCATTAGCGTGTACATCTACGTCATTCTGAGGTGGGATGACCACAGCGGTTTTGAACTTTCGGGGAAGATACGTACTTCCTAATACAGGTTCATGGTCGGGGGCATCCAACTTTTCTCCATCAAGGAAAACTTCAGCATAAGCCCGGGTTTTCGGCAACAGATGTTCCGATATTTTCTTTGCCCACTCATAGGCTTGTGCGTGCAGTTCGGATTCTACGGGATTGGAAGTGCACAACACATTGCGGTTTACGTCTCCTGCGGTGGCAATGGAATCTAAGCCTAAACGATTCAACAACTGATGCATAGGCTTGATCTTGGGTTTTAACACGCCATGAAACTGAAAAGTCTGACGGGTCGTCAAACGAATACTTCCATATAAGGTTTCTTCCGAAGCAAAACGGTCTATGCTCAACCACTGTTCAGGAGAGATAATACCTCCGGGAAGGCGGCATCTAAGCATCACGTTGATCAACGGTTCCAACTTCTCTTCCGTTCTTTCTGAACGTAAATCCCTGTCATCCTGCTGATACATCCCATGAAAACGGATCAGCTGAAAATTATCGGAGGTAAATCCTCCCGTCAATCCGTCTTTTAAATCTTCCACTATGGTTCCACGCAAAAAATTACTTTCTCTTTTCAATCTTTCATTATCCGAGAGTGGCTGCTGCTCCTGATTATCGGGTTTTGTGTTGGTCGTCTTACTCATCTTGTTGTTTTTTCAATTTTATTTTATTTAGTATATATCCCTTTGATAGCGTTGTTCGGAACGAAGCTCGTCTATAAAGTCTTCCGCTTGTTCTCTGTTTAGATCACTTTCCTTTTCCACAATGTCAATCAATGCATTTTCTACTTCTTTTGCCATATGAGAGGCGTCTCCGCATACGTAAATATACGCTCCTTCCTGTATCCATTTCCAGATTTCGCCGGACTGTTCTCTCAGTCTGTCCTGTACATAAATTTTGTAATCCTGATCTCTTGACCATGCTAAATCTATCCGTGTAAGCAATCCTGTTTTGACATACTTTTGCCATTCCAACTGATATAGAAAATCTGAGATGAAATGCTGATTTCCAAAAAACAGCCAGTTTTTGCCCTTTGCATTATCAGCTTCCCTTTGCTGTAAAAATGCCCGATAAGGAGAAATTCCCGTGCCTGCGCCAATCAGGATAATCGGAACGGAACCATCTGACGGCAGTCGAAAACGATCATTGGTCTCGATGAATACTTTTACTTCATCACCTTCTTTTAAGGATGCCAGATACCCGGATGCTCCTCCCAGACGTTCTTTATCTCCGATATTATACCGTACGACTCCCACCGTAATATGTACTTCGTCTTCCGCTTCTGCCGGTGAAGAAGATATGGAATATAAACGAGGCGCAAGCGGACGCAGGAAAGATAAGAACTGCTCTGCGGACAGTCGGGCAGGATATTCTCTGAGCATATCGACTAAAGGAGTCTCCTTTACGTATTTTGATAATTTCTCATCATCTGAAACAATTTTTTTGAATTTGGCTTTTCCTGCAAATTCTGCATATTTGGAGGCTATTACTTTGTTATTGTGAGTGATTTCGTAATGTTCGGTCAATGCCTCAAAAAGAGAAATGGTCTTTCCTTCCCAATAAACGGGTTCATTTTTATCCAATTTAAGTATTGACAATATCTCATCAATCAGGTCGGGAGCATTTTTGTACCATATTCCCAAAGCATCTCCCGGTTTATACTGAAGTTGAGAGTCTTTCAGGCTTATTTCCAAATGTCTGATATCTTTTTCCGACTGACGTGCGGTAATCTTCTGATTAACTAAAACTTCGGCTGTAAGCGGATTTTTTTTTGTATATAAGCTACTCTTTGCTGCAATTTCAGGAACCTTCTGTTGTTCTTTCGGACTTTTAAATTCGGAATGTGAGAGATATTCCACCACTTTCTGCCTCCAAGTGTCGGCGATCGGCTGATAATCCAAATCGGCGTCTACACGGTCCAGGATTCGTTGTGCTCCCAATTCAGCCAGACGTGCATCAAAATCTTTTCCGGCACGGCAAAAAGAATCGTAGGAAGTGTCTCCTAAACCGAGAACTGCATATTTTAAATTTTTCAGATCGGGTGCTTTGCCTGAAAATAAAAATTTGTAGAAAGGAATGGCTTCTTCGGGAGGTTCTCCTTCTCCCTGAGTGGAAGTTATAAGAAATAAAATATTTTCTTTAGCAATTTGTTTGAATTTATATTCTCCTGCTTTTTGAAAATTCACTTCAAAACCGGACTTTTTAATATCGACATACAATTGTTCGGCTATTTTCTGCGAGTTTCCGGTTTGGGATGCGGAAATAACGGTAACAACAGGTAAGGAAATATCTTCTTTTCCCGTAGTTGTTCCTAATTCCAAAGGGGCAGGATCAGCATAAGACAAATTCCATAAATATCCGGATAACCAAGCTAATTGTTGAGATGTCAGTCCTTTTATCAGAGTTTTCAGATTTGTTATCTGTTCTTCAGACAAAGGGGTAATAAGATTTTTCATGTAGAAAATAATTAAAAATTATATATATGTTTCTTTTTATTGTTACGGTCGTATGTAATATTTAAAAGCAAAAAGGCTAAAGGAGTTGTTTTCAATGATATTTTATTCCGTTCGGAATCATAACTCATATTTCTTTTGTTTATTGATACTTGGATATTTACCGGTTTAATCATGGTTTCAAAAAATTTTCTATTTTTTATTCTTTTTTTTTCTGGTTATAGTATATTTTACAAGCCCGAAATATAAGAATTATTCGTAACAGCATATGTTAATTAGAACAAAATCCTGATTTAAAAAACAAATCGGGTGTTTAAGTATTTTTAATTGTTAAAAAATTTGAATTTTTAGTGGAATCTCTCTCCCTATTACTTTCGTGAAGTATATCTTTTAAATAGGGAACATTTAGAATGTATATATCCTAAATGAAGTCAGTAATTAACAACAACAGAAACGGTTACTTAAATTATAATCATAAGTAAAAAAAAACGTATTATCCTTTTGTGTTAAAATACTTTTTTTCATAAATAAAAGTTTTTGTTCAACTCTATCTTTAAGCAAATATAGAAATTATAATAATCATTTCAAAAAAATTACTTGTTTTTTCAAAAAATATTTTCCTGTGATCACTTTGTGTATCAAACCTAGCCTTATTTTCACGATAATACCCGTATATATCAAAAAACAGGAATCCCAAACTCACAATCTAAACCTCCCTGTGCACTGTACAGCCCTACCCCCAATTAAACTAGTAGCAGTAAAAAACAAAAGATCCCCGATAATATAATTATCGGGGATCTTTCTTTAAAAATCCGGCGGCTACCTACTCTCCCGCTTACGCAGTACCATCAGCGCAAATAGGC
>JAISMV010000083.1 GCA_031276535.1 Flavobacteriaceae bacterium | reverse complement strand
TAATAATCAATATTTAATTTAGTACCCTGATAAACAATACTTTCCATCTCACTCAATAAATCGCTCATAGATAAATCTTTAGCTTTGGCTATATCTTCAAAATCCAATTTTCTGTCCGTACTCTGAATAATGAACACTTTATGGGAAAGTTTATTTGCTACCTGCTTGATTACCAAATCTTCAGGACGAATAATTTCATTCTCTTCCACATATTTGGCAATATAGGCAACAAAATCTTTTCCGAATTTTTTTGCTTTCCCCTCTCCTACTCCAAACACGTTTAAAAGTTCCGTCAGATTGGTTGGATATTGCAACGCCATATCTTCCAAACTGGGATCCTGAAATACGGCGAAAGGAGGAATATTATTCTTTTTGGCTACCTTTTTCCTTATATCCTTCAAATCTTCAAACAATTTCTTGTCAAAGGCGCTTGTTCCTCCCACTGACTGTATGGCTATCTGAGTTTGTGAATCAATCTCTTTTTCATAATCCACGTCTTCAGCCATTAAAATCTTTTTCGGATTTTTTATATATTCTTTCCCCGAATCGGAAAGTTTCAATATTCCATAGGTTTCTATGTCTTTAATAAGAAAATCATGTACGATAGCCTGACGTATCAGCGATTTCCAAAAATTATCCGTCTTGTCTTTACCTTTGCCAAAGTAATCTTCGGTTCCCAGCTTATACGATTTGGTGATGGCAGATTCTTTTCCTGTGGCAACATTGACCAAATCTTTTAATTTAAGTTTTTCTTTTGTTCTTTCAACAATGGAAAGCATCAGTTTCATTTCGTCAGAAACATCAATCATTGTTTTAGGATTCAGGGAGTTATCATCCATTTTTGCTCCCAACCCGTTTATTTCATCAAATTCTTCTCCAAAATAATGCAACAGGTATTTCCTTCTTGACATGGAAGTTTCCGCATATCCTACCACTTCCTGTAAAAGCTGCAAGCCTACTTCTCTTTCCGAGACCGGTTTGGATGCTAAAAATTTTTCCAGTTTTTCAATATCCTTATAATCATAAAAAGCTATGCAGCATCCTTCGCCCCCGTCTCTTCCGGCTCTTCCTGTTTCCTGATAATAACTTTCGAGGCTTTTGGGTATATCGTAATGGAAAACAAAACGTACATCCGGTTTATCGATTCCCATTCCGAAAGCAATAGTAGCACAGATCACATCTGCTTCTTCCATCAAAAACCGGTCCTGATGAGAAGCCCGGGATTTACTGTCTAATCCTGCATGATACGGCAATGCATTAATACCGTTTACTTTAAGCAACTCCGCCAGTTCTTCCACTTTCTTCCTGCTCAGGCAATAGATAATCCCCGATTTACCGGGATTTTCCTTGATGTATTTTACAATTTGCTTTTCAGGATTAACTTTAGGTCTTACTTCATAAAATAAATTGGGACGGTTAAATGACGACTTGTAGACTTTCGCATCCGTCATTCTCAGTGTTTTCTGAATGTCGTCCTGCACTTTGGGAGTGGCTGTTGCCGTTAATGCTATGATAGGCATTTCTCCTATTTTTTCGATTATAAAGCGCAAATTTCTGTATTCCGGGCGGAAATCATGCCCCCATTCCGAAATACAATGAGCTTCATCAATAGCAAAGAAAGATATTTTACTGGTTTTAAAAAATTCGACGTATTCTTCTTTAGTCAAAGATTCGGGCGCTACATACAGCAATTTTGTAACTCCTGATGTAATATCATCTTTTACTCTTTTAATTTCGGTTTTATTTAAGGAAGAATTTAATACATGTGCAATTCCTTCATTAGAAGATATTCCTCTCACTGCATCAACCTGGTTTTTCATTAAGGCAATCAGAGGGGACACTACTATGGCTGTTCCTTCGAGTAATAAGGCAGGCAACTGATAACACAAAGATTTTCCACCTCCTGTCGGCATCAAAACAAATACATTGTTTTTCTCCAATAAACTGGAAATAACTTGTTCTTGTTGTCCCTTAAATGAGTTAAATCCAAAATACTTTTTTAATGATTTAAGCAGGTCTTTTTCTAAAGATTTCATTCTTTAACTTTAGTTTTTTTAAATTTGTCATTTAGAATTTTAAAAATACGATTTAATTTTTAAACAAAAAAATATTATTTATTTTGGAAAATCAAAAAATTTTAAATGCGGGCAAAGATACTATTTTATTTGAAATAAACGAATTGCAATCTTTACACGCCCGTTTAGGGAAAGATTTTATCAAGGCTGTACATCATATACTTGATTCTAAAGGGAAATTAATCTTTTGCGGTGTTGGAAAAAGCGCTCATATAGCCAATAAATTGGTTGCGACATTCAATTCAACCGGAACTTCTTCTCAATTTTTGCATGCCGCAGAGGCAAAGCACGGAGACTTGGGTATAATCGGGAAGAAAGATGTTGTAATATGCGTTTCCAATAGTGGTACTTCTTCAGAAATTCAGGAGATCGTTCCTTTTCTGAAAGAATATTCCGGTGCTTTAATAGCCATGACTGCGAATAAGAACAGTTTACTGGCAGAGTTGGCAGATGTCGTATTAGATACATACATTGAAAAGGAAGCCGACCCCAATAATCTGGCTCCCACCTCCTCCACTACGGTTCAGCTGGCTTTGGGAGATGCTTTGGCTGTAGCCGTATTACAAGCCAAGAACTTTAAGTCTTCCGATTTTGCCAAATATCATCCCGGCGGAGCATTGGGGAAAAAACTTCTCTGGAAGGTAGAACAACTGGTAAAACCCAATAAAAAACCCGAAGTCTGCCTGTCTACTCATTTAAAAGAAATTATCAATTCGTTGACGTATTCTTCTCATGGAATTACGGTTGTGATCGAAAATAATAAAGTAACAGGAGTAATAACCGACGGAGACTTACGCAGAATTATGGCAAAAGATATAGATTATAATGAAATAACCGCAAAAGATATTATGTCTACAGCTCCTAAAACCATTCAGAAAGACGAGCTGGCAAGCAAAGCTTTTGAGCGGTTAAGAGATAATCAGATCGGACAATTGGTGGTCATGGATGGAGACAAATATATAGGAATAATAGATTTACATACTCTTTTAGAGCATGGTTTTAAATAAAAATGGTAACTTGCATCGTTTTTAAAATATACTCGCAATAGATCAATGTCAAGAAAGAAAAAAATTAATACCGGAAATATGCCTTTTCTGGCTCATGTAGGAGTATTGAGAAAACATCTCTTTCGTTCCTTAATTGCCGTTTGTGCAGGAGCCGCTCTTATAGGGTATAAGATGCATTTTATCATGGACAATATTATTTTTGGTCCGGTGCATAAAGATTTTATAACCTTTAAAGTCATGAATTACGTAAGCCGGCTTTTTAGTTCCTCGGATGTTTTCGTCATGCCTGAACAATTCCCTATTCAGGTGCGCAGAATTTTCGAACAGCTTAATACCGCTTTTTACATAGCGCTGGTCGGAGGTTTCATTTTGGCTTTTCCTTATGTGATATACGAAATATGGAAATTTATTTCTCCCGGATTAAAACCCAGTGAGAAAAAAAATTCTCTGGCTTTTTTTGTAACTACTTATTTTCTTTTCATCCTCGGATGTTGTTTTGGGTATTTTTTAGTAACTCCTCTTACCATGCATTTCGGATATTTCTTTAATCTCTCGGAAACTATTAAGGTCAATATTGACTTATCCAGCTATATAGGTGTTCTGTTACAAACCGTTTTAGGTATGGGATTAGTTTTCTTACTTCCCATTATTGTATATGTCCTGACCAGTATCGGGATCTTAACCCCTAAATTTCTGAAAACATATCGTCGGCATGCGGTAGTGATCATACTGATCATTGCAGGCTTCATAACCCCGGGAGATATTCCTTCCATGCTGGTGGCTTCTCTCCCGCTCTATTTACTTTATGAAACCAGTATATTGGTTTCTTCCATTGTATACAAACGAAATCAACCCGATAGCCGGGAACTTATTTCACCATAATGAATTCAAAGAAAAAACATTTAATTTTTTAAACTTATACATGAGATCACTGAAATTTACCATTTTTATTTTAAGCTTTTTTATCTTTTTAACGAGTTGTAACTCTCCTAAAAAAAACACCTATCATTTCAAGCTTTTGGATGTAACTCCCATTACCCAAAACACATATATTCATACCTCTTACCTGAACACTCATTCTTTCGGAAAAGTTTCCTGCAATGGATTACTGTTTATAAACGGAGATAAGGCTGTTATTTTCGACACTCCGGTAGATGAAAACTCTTCTCAGGAATTGATTAACTGGCTAAAAGACTATTTGCATGTTGAAATTGTCGGAGTAGTGGTCAGCCATTTTCATACAGATTGTCTGGGAGGATTACAGGTTTTTCATGACGAAAATATAAAATCCTATTCCACATACTTAACTCAGGAACTGGCAAGAAAAGATACCATTTCTAAACCTGTAATACCTCAAATAGGCTTTGATAAAGAGCTGGTATTAAAAGTAGGAAATCAAAAAATTAATGCCGTGTTTTTAGGAGAAGGTCATACCAAAGATAATATTGTAAGCTACATTCCTTCTGAAAAGGTTCTTTTCGGCGGTTGTCTGATCAAAGAATTAAATGCCGGAAAAGGAAATCTGTCCGATGCCAATGTTGAAGCATGGCCGAAATCTGTAGAAAACGTAAAAAACGCTTTTCCTGAAGCCAAATATATCGTTCCTGGACACGGAAAATACGGAACACGGGAATTATTAGACTACACCATAAATTTATTTAAAGAAAGTAATTAACCGAAATTATTTTAATTGCGCCGTTTTATCCGGATAAAACGGCGCAAATGTGTTGTGTCATATAACGTGGATATAAAAGACATTATATCATGGCAAATTTTTATGTATTAAGAGCCTGTTTAAATTTTATTCAAATATTTATTTTTAGGTTCTAATTATATTTTGCATTCTTTTTAAGCTCTTTTGAGCGGCTTTTTCTCTTTTTCTTCTTGATTTAGCCCGCTAAATCT
>JAISMV010000076.1 GCA_031276535.1 Flavobacteriaceae bacterium | reverse complement strand
TTTTATGCAGGCATATTTTTTTTGCCGTATGCTAAGCCATATGGCATAAAAATGTTTTCGTACCTTTGCATTAAAATAAAATATAAGGAATGTTTTTCAACTCTTTTGATTATGCTATTTTCCTGCCGGTTGTCTTTATAATTTATTGGTTGGTTTTTAGTAAAAATCTTAAAATTCAAAATTTATTTGTTTTATCCGTAAGTTATCTCTTTTATTCTTTCTGGGATTGGAGGTTTTTGTTTTTACTTGCTTTTTCCACATTGCTGGATTACTTTAGTGGTATTCAGATACATAATTCAAACTCAGACAAGAAAAAGAAAATATGGTTAATAATCAGTGTCTGCGTAAATTTAGGTTTTTTAGGATTCTTCAAATATTATAATTTTTTTATCGAATCCTTTGCGGATATGTTGAAGCTTTTAGGCATGACACCTCATTACAGTACCTTAAATATTATACTGCCTGTGGGGATTTCTTTTTATACGTTTCATGGGTTGTCGTATGTATTTGATGTTTATAACGGAAAAATAAAACCTACCCGGAATTGGATTGATTATGCCTTATTCGTAAGTTTTTTCCCGTTGCTTGTAGCCGGACCTATTGAAAGAGCCACCCACCTGCTTCCGCAGATAGAAAAACCCAGAAAGTTTAATTATCAACAGGCAGTAGACGGATTAAAACAAATTTTGTGGGGATTATTCAAAAAAATAGTAATAGCCG
The DNA here is from genome assembly GCA_031276535.1 of Flavobacteriaceae bacterium. Taxonomy (GTDB): domain Bacteria; phylum Bacteroidota; class Bacteroidia; order Flavobacteriales; family Weeksellaceae; genus Apibacter. Next base: position 1,920 of record JAISMV010000076.1, on the reverse strand, counting down.
ATAATTGTGCAATAGGAGTTAATTTAATTTTTGACAACTATGAAGCATATTCCGGAGGCACATTGCTGGTGGGGGCCATTTTGTTCTCCTTTCAAATTTATGGTGATTTCTCCGGATATTCGGATATAGCGTTGGGTTCCGGGAAATTATTAGGAATAAATTTGCTCAAGAATTTCAACTACCCTTATTTTTCCAGAGATATAGCGGAATTTTGGCGACGATGGCATATCTCCTTGTCCTCATGGTTTAAAGATTATTTATATATTCCTTTGGGCGGTAGTCGTGGAGGAACATGGATGAGGATTCGCAATACATTTATAATCTTTTTGGTAAGCGGTTTCTGGCATGGAGCAAACTGGACCTTTCTGGTATGGGGAGGTTTGAACGCACTTTTTATAATGCCTTCGATCATTCTCAAAACCAACAGAAATAATCTGGATATTGTCGCTCAGGGAAAAAAGTTGCCCGATATAAAAGAATTCGCTCAAATTACCATCACATTTTTATTAGCCTCTTTTGCCTGGATCTTTTTCAGATCCGAGACTTTGCATCAGGCATATTACTACATAAAAAAGATGTTTACCACCATGCAGACTCCCGATTTTGATTTATTCAACCTGAGTATTTTTCCTCTGCTGGCATTTTTTGTGTTCATAGAATGGCTGGGCAGAGAAAATAATTATGCTATAGAGAAGGTGTTACATAGATCTAAAATTGTATTCCGATGGGGTTTTTACTATGGGTTGATTGTTTTACTGTTTATTTTTGCGCAAAAAAATGCGCAGGAATTCATTTATTTTCAGTTTTAAAACTAAAATATGAAAAAGTTTATTACAAAAATAATTCTCTTCATGCTGCCTGTGATCGTGGGAGCCTATCTGGGGGATTACCTTATTTCAAAAAAGATCAGAGAATCAGGGATAGGAGATTTTTCTGTTTGGGAAGATATTTATAATGGGAGAATTAATGCCGATATAGCCATTTACGGCTCTTCCAGAGCGGCTAATCATATCAACCCCATGACTCTGGAAAAAGAGCTTAACTCTACTGCCTACAATCTGGGAATGGTGGGGCAAAATATCTGGTTACAGAATCTGCGGCATATAGAATATCTGAAATATAACAGAAAGCCAAAAGTACTTATTTATTCATTAGATGATTTTTTATTGTTTAATGACCCGATAGGGATTTATCAACCGGATCAATTTTCTCCGTATATTTTTTGGCCTGAACGCACGGAAATAAAAAAACAATTATCCGTTTACGAACATCCTCCGTTTACTTATTTTGATTATAAGGTCCCCCTGCTAAGATATGTTGATTCCTACTATACGAATAAAGCTTTGGAGTTAGTCCGCAACACCATTTTTTCATACATATCCAAACTTAAACTTTCTGATGATGACACTACCCCAAAGCCCGAAGTGTCCAAAAACGAGAACACCACAGAAACGGAAGATGCAACAGCATATAACCTGCCCGGGAAAAAAGTCAAAGGGTATATACCCCGTAATTTGACATGGAATAATGATTTGGATGAAGCCCAGGCTTCAATGAAAAATTTCCATACCTCTGTAAATAAAAAAGGAATTCGTTTATTTGAAAAAATGATTAACGAATTACAACAAAAGAATATTCTTGTGGTTTTTGTATATACTCCTGAATATGTAGAGGGGCAAAAATTTATAAAGAACAGAGCTCAGGTAATGAAAATATATAAAGACATTTCAAAAAAATATAATATCCCTTTTTATGATTATTCGAAAGACTCTATGAGCTACGAAAAAAAATATTTCTTTAATTCTTTACATTTAAATGCTGCCGGAGCCGAACTATTTTCCGAAAAATTAGCAAAAGACCTGAAACCCGTTTTACAGGAAAGTCTCAAAAAACAGGAATAGGTCTATGTCAGATAGGGAG
>JAISMV010000150.1 GCA_031276535.1 Flavobacteriaceae bacterium | reverse complement strand
CGGAACAAACCTATATAGGCAAAAAAGATACAGATGTATTAGATTATTTAGGAATCAATAGAGATTATAAGATAAGTCAGACAAAATATGTTTAGAAGGTAATGGTGTTTCTACAGATTAGACTAGGTTAGATCTAGAAGGTAGGATAGATATTGGATTAGCAACAAATCAGGAAAGAACAGAAGTAACAAGAGTAAATATCAGAGTTTTTTTGGGGGATATGAAATTGTCCCATGGCGCAGTTCAAGTATACTTTGGAGGGAAGGTAAAATTGAAAATGCATATGAAAGCAGTTCTCAAACCTTACTTCCAACCACTAATTCAATACCGTCAGGAAGAGAAACGATTTTTACTACACCAACTCAATAATTTATATCTACATGAAAAAGTATTTGAATATTTTGCCTTTTTTAATATTAGCAGTCAGTTATAGTAAATATGGGGCAAATGATAGTATCCGGAAGGATCTTAATGACGTCACCTCTGTTATTAAAAAAGATTCCATAAAACCGATATCATACGTTGGTCATGATAATAAATGTCTCGCTGAATTTGTAAAGTTCAGAGATTATATTTATCAACAAAAAAAGGATAGTGTGAAAAAGTATTTTACGTTTCCCGAAAACAATAAAAGTCTCTGGGATTTAGTTTGTATGCAAAAAGAAGGAACCAATGATGTACTATGTTCAAAACAAAAAGACACTTTTTCAGAAAAAGATTTTGAAAAATATTTTAATCAGTTGTTTTTCTCACAATATGTGAAATGTTTGCTTAAATTAAAATCACAAGAATTGTTTGAAAAAGGAAATTACACAACTCCTTTCTTTATAGAAAAAACAGCAGACGGTTACAGTTTAAGGTATTGGATAGACGCGGTTTTCGATAAAAAAACAAAAATGTTGGAATTAAGGTATTACATTTATACTTATGAAGGTAATTACCTCGAAAATCAAAACGATAATGTTGTGGGAGAAACTTTAATAGAATACGATTTTAAATACGATGAAAACTGTATTCCAAAATTTCACCGACTTATTATGGCAGGATAATAATGCCTCAGAAGAGTCGAAAACTTTTTTAGAGCAAAGGAATAGAGAGTAATATATGCCTTATTTACTCAACGATCCCGGAAGAGCCTGCGACCCGCTTCATGGGTAAATTACCCCTGCTACAAAACCTTTGCACAGAGAGGGATAAACAACAATAGAGGTGGAGCCTGTCCAAATGGGAATACCCCGAAAACGAACTTGAAATATTGCTAAAAATTTTGTATTTTTGCTGTTCTGACTGATATTCTTTTTTAAAGGCACTGTGTGCAAAACCTTTCCTTAATATAATGAATATCCGTTTTTTATGCCGTTTTTTTGCCGTGTGCCTGAGATAGTATTTATGATGTGTTTAACCGGAGAATTTTATACTTTTTTTATGAATCTTTTCTTTTTTGATAAACACCTGTTCTTAAACAATTTATATATAGGCGTGATAATTTATTCACTAATGAGCTTTATTAGTACTATCTTTTACATTAGTGGAAAAACCAACAATGAAAAGCGGCTGATATAAATTTTAGAGGAGTTTTTTACAAAAAAATAAAACCACAAACCATGAAAAAAGTAATTTTATTATTTTTAACTGTATTTTTACTATCAGGAACGATAAAACTTCCTGCTCAAAATACTGAGGCAAAAGAAAAAAATAACACGTACAGGAAGCCTCCGCTGATTTATGGACCTAAATCGGCAGCTAAGATCAAAGATTTATTTTTTACTAAAACCGGGTTTAAATTGCCGAAAGAAATTTCTTCCATTAACACAATTGCCGAGTATACCGGACTGGAATCTATTGAAGGTGCAGGGAATATTTATACCTGGGATTTCACCAACGGATTTCAAATAAGCGCTATTTCGGAAGCCGAAGGCACAATTGGTTCTCATGATAAAATTTCACTGGTAAGTTTTAACTACGGAAATTTAAATTCTCTGGAGTTGGGAAATACCATTTCACTTCATAAATCGACACTTTTCTCTATTCAAAAACTGTATCCCGGAAAATTAAAAAGGTTTAAAAATTCAAAAACCCCAACGTATAAAATAAATGCAGGCTCTGTCTATACCACCTTTTATTTTAACGAACAAAATATTCTGATAAGTCTGTCTATTTCGAACTATGACATGGAAATTTAATTTTTACGGTCGGATTTATGAAAAAAACAGGGATTTTCAGCGCGATATTATTCTTTCATTCCTTTCTTTTTCAGGGACAAAGCAACTCCCTTAAAAAAGCTTTTGAAAAGGAGCGGGAAAGTGCGTCGAAATGGGTAGATTCCGTTTATGCTTCTCTATCATTGGAGGATAAGATCGGACAGTTATTTATGGTAGCAGCCTATGTGAATAAAAATCAGGAACATATAGAAGAAGTGAATACATTGGTGACGAATGAACACATTGGAGGTTTAATTTTGATGCAGGATGATGCCGTAAAACAAACCCGATGGATCAATCAGTTACAAAAGCAGGTGAAAGTTCCTTTATTGATAGGAATTGATGGAGAATGGGGACTGGCACAACGTTTCATAAATACCGTGAAATTTCCTTGGGCAACAACCTTGGGCGCTGTTACCAATGACAGTCTGATATACGAAATGGCGGAAAAAATAGCATTTTATTGCAACCGGACAGGAATAAACTGGAATTTTGCACCGGTAGCAGATATAAATATAAATCCGGAAAATCCTATTATAGGAAATCGTTCGTTCGGTTTCGACAAGCATAATGTCGTAAAAAAAGCGCGGGCTTACATGAAAGGATTGCAAAGCCGTAATGTTCTCTCTTCGGCCAAGCATTTTCCCGGACATGGAGACACAGACGTAGACAGCCATCTGGGGCTTCCGGTGCTTACCCACACTAAAGCCAGATTCGACAGCCTGGAGTTATATCCTTTTAAAAAATTAATCCGGGAAAATATAGACGGGATTATGGTAGCGCATGTAAATGTTCCCATATTCGAAAAAGATGAAAAAGTACCGGCTTCCCTTTCTTACGCCATTATAACCAAATTGTTAAAAGAAGAATTAGGATATAAAGGAATGATAATTACGGATGCTCTGAATATGCAGGGAGTGGCTAAGAATTATCCTTATGGTGAGATGGATTATCTGGCATTTAAAGCCGGAAATGACATTCTTCTTTTTTCACAGGGAGTCGTTTTGGGTAAGAAAAAAATAAGATCCGGAATAGAAAATGGAGATATTCCGATGAGTCGTCTGGAAGAGAGTGTCAAAAAAATTCTTTATGCAAAATATCAGGCAGGCTTAAATAAAAGGTTTAAACCCATACCGGAAGATAATTTAACCGCCGATCTGAATGATGCAGATTCTGAAAAATTAAAAGAAAAATTATTTACCGCATCTTTAACGGAATTAAAATCCACCCCAAAATATTTCCCTTTAAGCAAAAAAAAGAACTATCTGTATCTACCTTTGGAAAACGGAGACTATCAGACATTTTATTCCGGTTTAAAAGAAAAATTTCCCAATGTGAAATTGGTAACTTTAGCACAATTAAATTCTGGGAAATATAATCCTGAAAAATACGAATTACTCATAGGCATTCATAAAGACACGGAAACAACGGTTTACTATTCTTATAAATTAACCCCGGATTCTAAAAAAGCCCTGACCGATCTACCAAAAAAATACGCCGTCACTCTGTGCAATTTTATAAGTCCTTATAGTTTGAACGGAATAAATCTTTCTCAGGTAAAAAATGTGATTTTAACGTATCAAAACAACGATTATACCCAAAGGGCAATTGTAGAAATATTGGACGGAACCCGAAAAGCAGAAGGTAAATTACCTGTGAAAATTGCAGAATAATACTATAGGGTCGATTATGAGTAAAATTCACGACTTTTGTTTTGCCGACGGTTAGTAGGCATACAAAACCGTTTTGTATTATTCTGAAAAAGTAATAAAAGGAAATCGTGAATGAATTTTTGTTAGTAAAAAAACCTTTACTTTTGTATACTTTATGAGAATCACTTTACTCACCATAGGTAAAACCAATTCTAAGGAATTAATTTCTTTAATGGAAACATTGGAGAAACGCCTTCCCTCCTTTATTAAATTTGAAAGAAAAGAACTGCCGGACATAAAAAATTCAAAAAACTTATCTGAAAATGAATTAAAAAACGCGGAAGCAGATTTGATTCTTTCCCATTTGAATCCGGAAGATTCTTTAATTATTCTGGATGAAAAGGGAAAAGAATTCACCTCCATGGAATTTTCCAAATTTTTCGAACAACAAATGAACAATTCCGTAAAACATTTGGTGTTTTGCGTTGGAGGAGCGCTGGGTTTTTCCAATAAGATCTACACCCTTAATCCTCAAAAGATCGCCTTGTCAAAAATGACCTTCACCCATCAGATGGTACGTTTGTTTTTTATAGAACAACTCTATCGCTCGTTTAGTATCCTATCAGGAAAACCTTATCACAATGAATAACTATTTAAAACTCAGCTGGATTGATATATTATTAACAATACTGCTTTTTTTTCTGGCAGGTAATTTTATTGGGTACATATATCAGGTTATAGCTTCAATATTGAACGTCAACGCTTTTATTTTTAATCCCCTGTCTACCATAACCATTTATGGCATCGTTTACATTTCTTATTATTTTATAGCATTAAATCCCCGAAAGGAAAAATTCAGGATTAGCTATTCCCTTAAAGGATTTCATTTATTCCCTGTTATTTTATTCTTATTCATCGGACAATCTCTTATTTCCGAATATTTAACCGGATTGATCCCTACAGAAGGCGAATTTTTCGGGAAACTCTATCAATACGTGACCAACGCACTGGTCGGAAACATGGTCAAACATCCTGTTACTGCTTTTATATCCGTATGCGTTGTTACTCCCATACTGGAAGAAATCTTTTTCCGTGGGTTTTTACTGAAAGGAATGTTAAACAACAACGTAAAACCGGTCAAAGCCATTGTTATTTCCGCCCTTATTTTTGGCGGAATTCATCTTTTTCCATGGCAGGTGATCGGGGGTGTCTTATCAGGGCTGGTTTTAGGACTAACTTTTTACAAAACAGGTTCCCTGCTCTCCTGTACTCTTTTACACTGTTTTAATAACTGCATGGCTTTTTTGTTATTTGTGAAATATAAAAACATGGAAACTCCGGAATTGGGTTTTAATAAGATATTTTTACTCCCGATAGGAATCGTCATATTTCTTATCTTTGGCTGCTTATATCTAAAATACACAAAAAATAACACATGGAAATTTTATTAGCAACGCAAAACGAACATAAAAAAGATGAAATACTGGCAATGTTGCCTCAAAATTTTCGCCTCAAAAGTTTTAAAGATTACAATTTTCAGGGAGATATAGAAGAAACCGGAAAAACATTCTCGGAAAATGCATATATCAAAGCTAAATTCGGTTATGACCTGGCTCATATTCCCTGTTTCGCTGATGACAGCGGACTGGTTATCGAAGCCCTGAACGGAGATCCGGGAATCTATTCCGCCCGTTATGCAGGAACCGGTTCTTTTGACGATAATATCGCCAAAGTTCTTGAAAATATGAAAAATATCTCTAACCGAAAAGCATACTTCATAAGCGTTATCTGTTGGGTAAACGGCGATGAAGTAAACTATTTTGAAGGAAGGATACACGGTTCTGTTTCTACCGAAATAAAAGGAACACAAGGTTTCGGATACGACCCGATCTTTATTCCCGACGGTTCTATTTATAGCTTTGCCGAAATCAAACCGGAAAAGAAGAATCAAATCAGCCACAGAGCCATAGCCCTGAATAAGTTTATGGAATTTTTGAAAAGAAAATAATCCGTATCCCGATTAACAGGATAAAAAATTGCGGGAAAAGAAAGAAAATTTTTTCGTATCTTTATAGGATAAGGCATTCTTCCCCGAAAATACTTTTTTTATTATCACCGGATTAGGAGCCTGTTTAAAAATTAAATTAATTTATAATTTTTTAATGGAACCCGATCCTGAAACTTTCGAACTGATAACAGTAGCGTTTCCTTTATAAAAGATATCTCCTGAGCCTGAAACAGAAGCTGCAATGGTTTTATTCGCATATAAAACTATAGTTCCGGAACCCGAAACAGAAACTTCTGCTTCTTCTGCTATAAATTCATCTACCTTTACATCTGCTGAGCCCGATATATTTACTTTGAAATCTTTAGTTTTCCCTGTTAATGATAAATCTCCGGAACCGGATATATTCGCTTTAGCCACTTCTGCGTTCAGATCTATTTTAATAGTTGAAGATCCTGTCAAGGAAATATCCGCCAATTGTACCTTTAGATCCTGCAACGATATATCGCTGGAACCTGAGGTTTTTATAAAAAAACTAGTTGCTTTTACTTTTTTAAATACTATATCGCTGGAACCTGAGGCTTCTAAAGTTAGATCTCCAACATTCAGATCTTTTTCAACAAGGACATCGCCACTTCCGGAAGTCTTAATAGATGTTACTTTATCCACCGGAATATATACGACTACTCCTTTCTTGGTAGAAATAGCAACATTTTTTTTGACCCCAACATTCAACAGTCCCGATTTGTTTTCAACTTCAATAAAATCTATCAAATTAGACTCTGCCTTAATGGTAATTTCTCCTACATTTCCTTCTGTAAGTACTATATCTACAAAACTTCCTGATGATATTCGGGAATAATTTCCTACACTCTTCTGTACCTCTATTATATTCTCGTTTCCCCGTATTTTTTCTCCCTTTCCTGAAGTTGTATAGGTAGTATTTTTAGTTTTACCGACTTGAGCATCAAAGGTCTGAAAAACTAACATTGCTAAAATTAATGGTATGAATTTCATTTTATATGTTTTTTAAGGTTTTTTACTATTTTTTGGTGCCGGTTAAATTCTTCATATTCGTAATACATTATAAAAAAATATATATATGAGCAACTTAGATGCAAGTTACAGATTAATTTTGAAAGAATTACACAAATCAGGTGATTTTGAATATTTTTATTTCAAACCGGTTAAAACCAAATTTATCTTCGGTAGAAATATCAATAAAGTAAAAATATCTTTCTGTAACTTTTGCTGTTCGGCAAAGGTAAAACACTAAATTTATCATCTATAAAAAATCATAAAAATCAAAATTTATTATGCATGCATAATAAATTTTAGTATATTTGAAACATGACAAAAATCACTAAAGAGAATATTACCATTGATTACGTCATCAGAGCAACCTGGATTTCCATACAGAAAATGTATAACGAAGAAGCTTCCACGTTTGACTCAACCATGTCCGGGGCTTTCGCCTTGTTGTCTGTTGACCCCAAAAAAGGTACTCCAAGTTCTTCCTTAGGCCCTAAAATGGGAATCGCTGCCACCAGTCTCTCCCGGGTATTAAATGAACTGGAAAAAAGTAATCTCATAAAGAGGACTTCCTCCCTTGAAGACAAACGAAGCATCATCATCAGTCTTACGAAAAAAGGACTCAAAATGAGAGATATATCCAAAGAATATGTGAAAGATTTTCATAACACCATAGAAGAAGAAATACCCAAAGAAAAACTGGATACATTCTATGAAGTTATAAATAAAATTAATGAAATAATTATAGAAAAAAGAAAAAAGAAAAAATGAAAAAACACATCAATCATGTTACTGTACTAGGATCCGGAATTATGGGTTCAGGAATAGCATGCCAATTTGCCAATATAGGCGTTTCCGTCCTGTTACTGGATATTGTCCCGTCAGAACTTAACGAAATTGAAAAGGCAAAAGGATTAACACTGGAAGATAAAACCGTAAAGAACCGAATTGCCACAGACAACCTGCTAAAAGCTATAAGATCAAAACCTGCCTTACTATACCACCCTTCATTTGCATCCCGGATTTCCGTAGGAAACTTTACGGATGACATGGAAAAAATAAAAAATTCGGACTGGATATTTGAAGTAGTCGTAGAAAACCTCACTATAAAAAAATCCGTTTATGATCAGGTGGAAAAATTCAGAAAACCGGGAACCTTCATTTCCTCCAACACCTCCGGTATTCCCATACACCTGATGTCGGAAGGAAGAAGCGAAGACTTCAGAAAATACTTCGCAGGGACCCACTTCTTTAATCCCGTACGATACCTGCAATTACTGGAAATTATTCCAACACAGGATACCTCCAGGGAAGTAATAAATTTTTACCTGAACTACGGAGAAAAATTCTTAGGAAAAACCACCGTACTTTGTAAAGACACTCCCGGATTCATCGGCAACAGAATAGGAGTATATTCCATGTATAAACTGATGTCTTTGACCCATGAATTAGGTCTGACCATTGAAGAAGCCGACGTGTTGACCGGTTCAATTCTGGGACGCCCGAAAACCGGCACTTTCAAGCTCGGAGATTTAGTGGGATTGGACACGGCTCTGAATGTGACTGCCGGATTAAAACAAAACTGTCCTGAAGATACCATGATCCAAGCTCTGGAAAGTACCAAATTCATGGATTTTCTGGTAGAAAACAAATTTCTGGGCAATAAAACCGGAAAAGGATTTTATTACAAGGAAAAAGGAACGGACGGCAAAGACATCCGCTATGCCTTAGACTTGAATACATTAGAATATCGATTACAGGAAAGACCTAAGCTACCCATAGTAGAAACCGCTAAACAAGCCGGAGAAACAGCTGCCAAACTGAAAGTTCTGTTAACCTCCAAAGACAAATACGGCGAGTTCATACGCAAACATTTCGCAAGTTTATTTGCCTATATTTCTCAACGGATTCCGGAAATTTCAAACAACCTGTACAGTCTGGATGACGCCATGAAAACGGGATATGCGTGGAAGTCCGGTCCTTTTGAAACCTGGAACACTTTAGGAATAGCCGAAGGAATCAAGTTAACGGAACAGGAAGGCTTTGAAGTTTCCCCGTGGGTGAAAGACATGCTGACAAACGGCAACGAAGCATTCTATAAAGTAGACGAAAACGGAAAATCCTTATATTATGACCCGGAATCCCAATCATACAAAGCAATTCCCGGACAGGAAGCTTTTATTATCTTAAATAACATCCGCCCTTCCAAAACCATATGGAAGAATTCCGGTACCGCGATAGAAGACCTCGGAGACGGCATCATTAACATAGAATTCCGTTCTAAAATGAATACCATGGGAGGAGAAGTGCTGGAAGGAATTAATAAAGGAATCGAAATAGCGGAAAAAGAATACAGAGGAGTGGTCATTTCCAATCAGGGCTCTAACTTTTCCGTAGGAGCCAACCTTGCCTTGATCTTCATGATGGCTATCGAACAGGATTGGGATGATCTGAATATGGCCGTTGACTTGTTCCAAAAAACCACACTGAGAGTCCGGTATTCCGATATTCCCGTAATCGTTGCCCCTCATGGGATGACCTTAGGCGGAGGATGTGAACTAACCATGCATGCCGACCGGGTGGTTGCCGCAGCCGAAACCTATATCGGACTGGTCGAATTCGGAGTGGGCGTAATTCCCGGAGGAGGAGGCTCTAAAGAATTTGCCCGCAGAGCATCTCTCAATTACCTGAATGACGATGTAAAAACCAACCGATTGCGTGACGCCTATATGAACATCGGTATGGCTAAAGTAGCTACCTCCGCTTATGAAGCCTTTGATATGGGAATATTACAACACGGAAAAGATACCGTAGTTGTTAACAAAAACAGACAAATTTCCGAAGCGAAAAAACAAGCCATTCTATTGGCTGAAGCAGGATATACCCGGCCTTTCCCGGAAAAATTTCAGGTATTGGGGAAAAATGCATTAGGAATGTTCTACGTAGGATCCGACCAGTTGGTAAACGGACATTACGCTTCCGACCACGACAGATTAATCGCAAATAAACTGGCCTATGTAATGACCGGAGGTAATCTGTCAGAACCTACCCCGGTTTCCGAACAATATATACTAGACTTGGAAAGAGAAGCTTTTTTATCTCTTTGTGGGGAAAAGAAAACACTGGAAAGAATACAATATATGTTGCAAAACGGAAAACCATTACGAAATTAATAACCCAAAAACCAAGAAAAAATATGAAACAAGCATATATAATCACAGGATATAGAACCGCAATAGGAAAAGCCCCTAAAGGAAGCCTGCGTTTTGTTCGTCCGGACTGGATGGCGGCAAAAGTTATTGAAAAACTGATGCAGGAAGTTCCCGGTTTAGATAAAGAAAAAATCGAAGATGTAATAGTAGGCTGTGCCATGCCGGAAGCCGAGCAGGGACTCAATGTTGCCCGTTTAATTTCCCTGATGGGATTACACACCGACAAAGTTCCGGGAATGACCATCAACCGATACTGCTCTTCCGGTTCCGAAGCTATTGCCATTGCCACTGCAAAAATTCAAAGCGGTATGGCTGAATGCATTATTGCAGGAGGAACCGAAAGCATGTCTTATATTCCTATGGGAGGATACAAGCCAATCCCTGAAACCGAAACTGCAAAAGAAAATCCCAGTTATTATTGGGGAATGGGACTGACTGCCGAAGCGGTTGCCCGCGACTTTAAAATTACCCGTGAAGAACAGGATGAATTCGCGTATCATTCCCACCAAAAAGCAATAAAAGCACTGAGCGAAAATAAATTCGACAGTCAAATAGTGCCTCTGGACATCGAATATAATTATTTGGGAGAAAACGGAAAACCTGCCTCAAAGAAATATACTTTTGCCCAAGATGAAGGACCGAGAAAAGATACTTCCCTTCAGGCTTTGGCAAAGCTTCGTCCGGTTTTTGCAGCAGATGGCAGCGTTACCGCCGGAAATTCCTCACAAACTTCCGATGGCGCCGCCTTCGTATTGGTTGTTTCAGAAAATTTCGTAAAAGAATATAATCTGTCTCCTGTGGCAAGACTGGTATCCTACGGAGTTGCCGGGGTGGAACCCAGAATTATGGGAATCGGACCTGTTAAAGCGATTCCTTTGGCTTTGAAAAAAGCAGGACTCAGCCTGAACGATATTGATTTGATTGAATTGAACGAAGCTTTCGCCTCTCAGTCGATCGCCATTAGAAAGGAATTAGATATAAATCCGGACATACTCAACGTGAACGGAGGAGCTATCGCTTTAGGACACCCTCTCGGATGCACCGGAGCCAAACTGACCATACAGCTTTTAAATGAAATGAAGCTGCGTAAAAACAAATACGGAATCGTGTCTATGTGTATCGGTACCGGACAGGGTGCTGCCAGTGTATTTGAATTATTATAACCCAAATTAAAAATACGAAAAAAAATATTAATCGTAATAAACATCCCAATTATAATTAGAAAAAATGAATAGAAAAACAGTAAAAGGAGGAGAGTTCATTATCAAAGAAACTCTGTGTCAGGATGTGTTTATACCTGAAGAATTCTCAGAAGAGCAAAAAATGATGCGAGATACTATAAAAGATTTTATTGATAAAGAAGTTATTCCACATAGAGAACGATTTGAGAAAAAAGATTATGCACTGACTGAAGAAACCATGCGTAAAGTCGGAGATTTGGGTCTGCTTAGTGTATCCGTACCTGAAGAATACGGAGGAATGGAAGCCGGTTTCGTGTCTACCATGCTGGTTTGTGATTACATCTCGGGTGCTAACGGTTCTTTAGGCACCGCTTTCGGCGCCCATACCGGTATTGGTACCATGCCTATCGTCCTTTACGGAACCGAAGAACAAAAGAAAAAGTATTTACCCAAATTAGCCTCTGGAGAATGGTTTGGTGCCTATTGTCTGACCGAACCGGATGCCGGTTCGGATGCCAACTCGGGAAGAACCAAAGCGGTTCTTTCCGAAGACGGGAAATACTACAAAATTACCGGACAAAAAATGTGGATTTCCAATGCCGGATTTGCCAATTTATTTATAGTGTTTGCCCGTATTGAGGACGACAAAAACATCACCGGATTCATTCTGGAAAGAGATGAAACAAACGGACTTTCCTTCGGAGAAGAAGAACATAAACTGGGAATTCGTTCCTCCTCTACCCGTCAGGTATTTTTTAACGAAACCAAAATTCCGGTTGAAAATATTCTGGGTGAAAGAAACGGAGGATTTAAAATAGCCATGAATACCTTAAATATAGGAAGGATCAAACTGGCTGTCGCTTGTCTCGAAGCTCAAAGAAAAATTTTGACCAATGCCATTAATTATGCGAACGAAAGAATTCAGTTCAAAGTTCCCATTTCCAGTTTTGGAGCAATTCAGAAAAAAATTGCCGACAGAGCTACCGAAATCTATGTAACGGAATCCGGTTTATATCGTGCGGCAAAAAATATCGAAGATAAAATTGCCGATCTAAAAGCTCAGGGATTGTCACACAATGAAGCCGAATTAAAAGGAATTGAAGAATTTGCCATCGAATGTTCTATTTTAAAAGTATACGCTTCCGACACGGCACAACAAACCGCAGATGATGGTATCCAGATATACGGAGGATTGGGATTCTCTGAAGACACCCCTATGGAAGCTGCATGGAGAGATTCCAGAATCGCCCGGATCTACGAAGGAACCAATGAAATTAATACTCTGGTAGCCATTGGAATGCTGATCAAAAAAGCAATGAAGGGAGAGTTGGAGCTGATAGGTCCGGCTATGGCTGTAGGAAAAGAACTGACGAGTATTCCCTCTTTCGAAATCCCCGATTACTCGGTATTGTTCTCTGAAGAAAAAGACATCTTGGGAAAACTTAAAAAAGTATTTCTGATGCTTTCAGGTGCTGCACTTCAGAAATACGGAATGGAAATAAACGATCATCAGCATTTATTATTAAATGCTTCCGATATTCTCATTCGCATTTATGTAGCAGAAAGCGCTATCTTAAGAGCAGAAAAATTAGCCGGCGGAAATGAAGAAAACGCGAAAATTCCGGTTGCCATGGCTAAATTAAACCTTTTCAAAGCAACAGAATTCATAAAATCTAAAGCAACAGAATCCATTATCTCTTTTGCTGAGGGCGACGAACAGAGAATGCTGTTATCCGGAGTGAAAAGATTCACTAAATATACTAATTCACCTAATGTAATCAAGTTAAGCACAACCATTGCCAAACATTTCATTGAGAAAAATGAATACTCACTTTAAAAATTTGGCACAGCTTTTGCATTCATATAAAAGTTCATAAGGCAGTGAATTTTCATAGTAGTTAGTTTTAACCCCGCTTCATGCGGGGTTTTTTGTTTTTTTCATCTTCCAATGCCGAGAAACATGCATGAATTTCCAAAGCATCGTTATCATAAAA
The DNA here is from genome assembly GCA_031276535.1 of Flavobacteriaceae bacterium. GTDB lineage: Bacteria > Bacteroidota > Bacteroidia > Flavobacteriales > Weeksellaceae > Apibacter. The sequence continues at coordinate 4,758 of JAISMV010000150.1, read as the reverse complement.
CATATCTCAAACCTATAAATTACCGGAAATAAAGTTACTACAACGCCCACAGCATTGCAATCAAATCCCATGAGCAAATATGCCTTCAGGTTATTTTTATCTGTCTATGAGACCACAAAGCAAATCTGTAAAAAATATTAGCCGTATCTAACATAAATGTTAGTGAAATATTTTTTTATGTAATTCTAACTTATTACTTTTGCTAAATGAAATTTAAAATTAGACTAATAAAATTAAGAGTATGATAGAAATTAAACTATTTTTGCTCACGATCTGTATGAGCCTTACTGGCTTTCTCAGCTTTGCCCAGAACGGAAAGATAAAAGGGAAGATCACCGATAACAGGGATCAGGCTGTGGAAACCGCGACTGTTTCTATCCCCAAACTCAATATTGGCACAACGACAGATAGTACGGGGACATACCAACTGGACAATATTCCTTATGGAAGCTGGAAGATAGAAGTACGATCCGTTGGATTTAACACACATAAGTCGACCATCCTATTGAACAGCACTGAAGTAACTCATAATGTAATGCTGGGTTTTGAATCAAAGCAGCTGGAAGAGGTTGTTGTCACAGGAACGCTTAAAGAAGTAAGAAAATCTGAAAGTCCTGTCCCGGTAACTATCATTTCATCAAAATTGTTCCGGAAAACCCCGACTTCAAACGTATTGGATGCACTGTATCTGGTAAACGGACTCAATCCACAGGTCAATTGCAATATGTGCAACACGTCCGACATCGGAATAAACGGTATGCAGGGGCCTTACTCTATGGTATTGATAGATGGAATGCCGATCGTGAGTTCACTTTCCACCGTATATGGTTTAAGCGGTATTCCCAACACCGTCATAGACCGGGTGGAAATTGTGAAGGGACCTGCCTCATCACTCTATGGCTCAGAGGCTATGGGAGGGGTTATTAATATCATTACCAAAAAATCATCCCAAGCTCCCCGTTTCTTTCTGGACTACAATGGTTCCACTTGGGGCGAGCTGACGGGTAACACGGGATTCAGTGTCAGGCTGAACGATAAGATATCCACGATGTTCAACGTAGACGGCTATTATTATAACACACCCAAAGATCAGGACAAGGATGGATATACGGATAAAACTCTTCAAAATAGAACATCCTTTTTTAACAAATGGGATTTTAAGCATAAGTCCGATAAAATATCCAGCATCTCACTTCGTTATTACAACGAGAACCGTCACGGAGGTGAACTGGGTTGGAACAAGAACCACAGAGGGTTTGTGGATTTTAACGAACTGGACAATAATGTCAATTCAGATGGCTATAACGGAGATTATGTACTTCCGAACGGCTATACTATTTACAATTCCCAATATGCAAAAGGCTTTAGGATACCTCGTTTTAAAACGAATGTCGAAAAAGAAGCGTGGAAAGCTCATGTCAGAAATATAAACCCCAATGCTGTTTTTGCTGATGACATGAAGTATCAGGAGTCCATTTATACCAGTCGTTTTGAAGCAGTGGGAAGATACCAGCTCCCTATAGAAGAAAACGTGATCTTCAATGCATCGTACAATCAGCACGACCAGAATTCGGCTTACGGAACGGAACTTTTTATGGCACACCAGAAAACGTTGTTCGGACAGGGTTATTGGGATAAAGAACTTGGCAGCCATAATCTTCTGACCGGTGTTTCATTCAGATATATCTGGTTTAAAGACAATACCATCGCTTCCGATAATGGTAATTTTCCTTTGGTGACCAAAATGCCGGGAATCTTTATTCAGGATCTTTGGAAGACGGGAGAAAAAACAAGCCTGTTATTGGGTTACCGCTTCGACTATGATGTGACCGCATCAGCTAACGGAAACCACAAAAACAGGGTACATTCACCAAGAGCTGCTTTCAAGTATATACCTAACAGCAACAACACCTTTAGGGCAAGTGTAGGAACCGGCTACCGAGTGGCGAATATCTTCAGCGAAGACCACAGGGCTTTGAGCGGACAATATAGAGCCACCTTCGGAGAAGACCTAAAACCGGAAAGATCTCTGAGCGGAACGCTGGACTATGAAGGAAGAATAGCTACCGAAAGCATCGGACTGACCTATTCATTAGGGGGTTATTACACCCATTTCTTTAATAAAGTTTACCCCATAAGAAACGATGCGGAGCACACGTTGGTATATTACAATGTTGACGGTGATGAATATGCAGAAAATATTGGCGCCTCTTTGGATATAGCGCTGAACTTCAGCTTCCCGCTGAGGATCACGACAGGAGTTTCTTATAACAAGGCGCAATTGATTGAGTACGAACGAGACGAAGAAGGGAATAAAACCGGAGGAAAAACAGAAAGAAATGATTTTGAGTTTTCGCCAAGATGGATGGGCGTTTATTCGGTGAGCTATGATTTCACTAAGAAATTTACCCTTGACCTGACGGGAGAATGGAAAGGACCTATGCTGCTGCCCACACAAGGAGAAGTGAAAACCTACGATGGAAACGGAAAAGTGACAGGAAGCATTACAGATCCACGTTCGGAGCGTTCCCCATGGTTTACAAAAATAAATTTGCAACTTACCTGCCGATTGGATAATGGGCTACAATTCTATGCAGGGGTTAAGAACATTTTTGATTATGTGCCCAAAAACCTGCTGGTGAATGTGAAAGATCCGTTCAGTGACCTGACCGGTACTGATGGAGGATTGCAGTTCGATACCGAATATAATTATACGCCCCAACAGGGTCGTACGGGATTTGCGGGTTTGCGTTACAGCTTCTGACAGACATGTATTTTAAACAAAGAAAAACATATAGAACAGCTTCAACTTTGCTATGCCCCTTAAGGAGGTGTGCAGGGATCTTGCTGCTACTGTTTTTCTCTGTTCATAAAGCAAGTGCACAAATGAATTTTGGGGAACTTGAACAGCGGATGTCAAAAGAAAAAAAGTACGTAGTTGTTTATATCCGTTCAAAATACTGCACCTATTGTCTGATGCAGGAAGCGCAGATTAAGAAAAACCAGCGGCTGAAACAAAAGCTGGATAGTAGTTTTTATTTTGTAAAGGGATTGGCTGAAAATGACTCAGTGATTGTCTTTAATCATAAGAAATACACCAATCCAAAACCTGAAAAACCGTATCAGGTAAATGATTTTATAAACGTCTATGGGAAAAATGAGAAAGGTTTTGTAGCCTATCCGCTGTGGCTCTACTTTGACAGGGATTATCGGCTGATCTTGCGTTTCTACGGATTGATGCCTCCCGAAAATATTCTAAAGGTGCTGGATGAAATAGAAAAAGCCGATACACCAAATAACGATCAATATCATGAATGAATTACCCCGCAAAATTTTATTGGCAGTTTTGGTATAACCCTTAAAAAAATGTGATGGAAAACCCAAAATAGCAAATAAGTTCTTTGCGGTTCTACCGACCGTAAATGTTGATCCCTCTTTATACAAAATAAGACGATGGTTTTATTTATTGTATATTTGTTTAATGATAACATGTTAACCGGAAATTATCGAGGAGGTAATAAATTTTCTAAACCAGTATATTGAGAACAACCTTTAAGTTATGAAAAATAACGTGTGGATTTGACCGAAAAGGGTCTGTTTTCGATATTTCGAAAGGAATAATAAAAAACAATATCCTGTGAATGGGGTTTACTGATTGATTTCTCTCCGGTTCTTTCTTATTTTTTATAAATTACCTTTAATGCCTGCAAAAACAAAAAAAGAGCTTATACTTCAACCGGTAGAATATTCCCCCGAATGGGAAAATACGGAATCTAATCTCCGGTTTTTGTCTCACACCCTGAAAGAATCCCGGGGAGCGGACATTATCATTCTTCCTGAAATGTTTAACACCGGATTCAGTATGAATCCTTCTAAAATTTCGGAAAAAATGGAAGGAAATACCGTAAATTGGATGAAATCTATTTCCATTCAGAATCATACGGCTGTCTGCGGAAGTCTGGCGATCGAAGAAGAAGGGCTCTATTATAACCGGTTTATTTTTGTTGCCGAAGGTGAGATCATTGCCACCTACGACAAGCATCATTTATTTTCTTATGGAGGAGAATCCGGGGTCTACACATCAGGAAATCAAAAAATAACTTTCAATTATCTGGGCTGGAAGATATGTCCGATGATATGCTTTGATCTTCGGTTCCCTGTATGGAACCGAAACAGTGAAAATTATGATTTAATGATTAATGTCGCCAATTGGCCGGATAGCCGGATAGAGGTCTGGGATACCCTGTTAAAAGCACGTTCCATGGAAAATGTAAGTTATGTATGCGGAGTGAACAGAACCGGAACTGATGGTATGAATCTCCATTATACAGGTCATTCCGTTATTTTCTCTCCTATCGGGAAAGAATTAAATCCGGAAAAAATAAACGAACACCTCTTCCGACAGGTTATTTCTTTAGATGAAGTTCAAAAATGGAGAAATAAATATCGTTTTTTGGATGAGCGCGATCACTTCACCCTTTTATAATTTTCAGTAAACTGAGAGCCTATTTAAATTTTATTCAAATATTTATTTTTAGGTTCTAATTATATTTTGCATTCTTTTTAAGCTCTTTTGAGCGTCTTTTTCACTTTTTCTTCTTGATTTAGCCCGCTAAATCTTCAAATAAAAAGCAAAAAATGGAACAAGAACAAAAGTTGGGGAGGGGAATAAAAAAAAGATTACCTTAGGGCAGATGAAAACAGAAGAAATATTAAAGTTATTATTACCTGAATATTTGGTAGAACATTTCGAGATTA
>JAISMV010000130.1 GCA_031276535.1 Flavobacteriaceae bacterium | reverse complement strand
TCCTTCCCCCACAGGTCACCGACCTGAGGTTATGAATATACCGCCTTTCAGGCGGAGGAAGTTGTTGCATATGTTCTGCTCCACAGGTCGATAACCTGAGATTATGAAGTGCCGCCTTTCAGGTGGAGGAAGTTGTCGCATATGTTCTGCTCCACAGATCGGTGACCTGAGATTATGAAGTGCCGCCTTCAGGCGGAGGAAGTTGCTGCTTGTATTCTGCTCCACAAGTTGATGACTTGCGATTATAAAGTGCCGCCTTTCAGGTGGAATCACGGTTGGATTTCTTTAGAATAGGAAACCGAACATTACTAATGATTCACTAATTGAAGTATATCCTGTATTTTTATTTCTTTATCTCTCATTATAACCATTTGGATTCCTGCATTGGTTAACAAGGGTTTAACTTTTAACCCAAAATCTCCTGAAATAATTTTTTCAATCCGGTGACTTTCCATTAATTCCGCTGCTAAAAAACCGGTTTTTTCATCTAAATTTTTATATGGATTTTTCAGGAAATCTACTTTCTGATTTTTTGTGTCCCATATTACAAAATAGGAACAACGTCCGAAATGTTTGTCCAGATAGCTATCCATGGTATTCCCTATGCTGGTTATCGCTATTTTTGTATGAATGTTGTTATTCAGTAATCCATTCGGTTTCTTTTCTTTGGCATCTTTTAAGATAGGACGGTTACATAACGGACAGGTATTCGGAACGGAACTATCTTTTCCATAGGGATAGGTAAAGTATGCTCCACAGGATTTACAGTTATACCATTCTTTATTAAGGTGAACTTTACCGCCTTCTACAATGATCTGTCTTCCTTCAATGAATCCCTGAGCTATTTTTTCTCGTGCCGACATGTAAATCCGGGTCAGAGTAGGACGAGAAACTCCCATTAGATCAGCCGTCTGCTGCTGGGTATATTTTTCATAATCACATAAACGTATGGCCTCATATTCTTCATAAAATAAAAATACCGGATCTGTTTTTTTTGTTGTGTCTGATAAGCCATAAGGCTTGAATCCCAATACAGTAGGTGTAAAGGTTATATTTCGTATTTTTTTCGGGCGTGACATTCAAATAATTATTTTACAAATATAATAAGCATATGTTCATTATCCAAATAAACTAAAATATAACCCAATTACTTTTAAAGTAAATAATAATTTGATTATCATATAGTTACTGTTGTAATATCTTTATTGACGGAGCATTTGTGAAAATAAAAATTTATCATAAATGAGATAATAAATTCATTAAATAGCTTTTTTTGTTAATTTTTTTACCGTATTTCAGAAAGAATAAGTCCTAAATTTGCACAATAAATTAAAAAAAATTACGCTAAATATAAATGATGAAATTCAGGTTGCTATGGATATTATTTTTTCCGGTTCTGTTTTATGGACAGGAAGAGAAGGAAATAGTGAAGATCTATAATGACAATCAATTATGGTTTACCCGTATTTCAACAAAAAACAATATCAATTCCGTTTTGGATTCTTTAGTCAATCAGGGATTTTATGCCTTGAAAATGGATTCTTTAAAAAAAACGGAAAAGGAGACCTTCATTTACTTAACGAGAGGTAATCTTTATAAAACCGTGTCTGTACAACCGGATTCTCTGGCAAAAGCCGCTGTCAGGATCAAAGAGGGATACACAACTACAAATCTGGACTCTTTAGTCCATGTTATTCATTATTATTATTTGAAAAAAGGATATGCATTCAATAAAGTTTTTACGGATTTGGATTTTACCAGAAATCCTATTCAAGCCGCTGTTTCCGTAGAACTCAACCAAAAACGAATAATCAATTCTTTTGTTATTAACGGATATAACCGGTTTCCCGGAGGAATTAAAAAAGTCCTCGAGTACGATTTTATAGGTAAACCCTATGAAGACAGCCAACTCAAAGAAATATCCACTAAGCTGACCAGTACTAATTTTCTTACAGAAGAAAAAAAACCGCAGGTGTTGTTTACTCCTGATTCCACTACTATTTTTTTATATCTCAAAAAGAAAAAAGCCAGCTCTTTTGACGGAATATTGGGTTTTGGGAATGATGAATCCGGAAAATTCAAACTCAACGGACAGGTGCAGCTTTCTTTAGGGAATATATTTAATTCCTTTGAAACCATCAACTTGAACTGGTTGACAACTTCCGATAAATCTCAAAATTTTGAAATGCGGGTTAATGTTCCCTATTTATTCCGATCAAAATTCGGGACGGAAACCACAATAAATATTTACAGACAAGACAGCACATACGCCAATATCAGACTCAATGAACACATTTATTATCAATACACCGCTTACCAGCGAATAGGTACGGAGGGTTCTTTTGAAAACTCCCGATATGTTCTGGATTCAGATAAAGGTAATAATTTTTCTAAAACAGGATTGGGAGTAACTTATCAATATATGGAAAAGAGTGAACTCAATATTCTCAATAACAAAAATTTATATTCTTTAAAAGGAATCGTCTACAAAAAGATTCCTGAAAATCAAAGTAACATACGAGAATACCAACTTCTTGCTCATATAGAAAAACTATTTAAAATTTCCGGTTCTCATTATTTAAATCCCAGAATATCCGCATCGGTTTTATTATCAGACACACTGACAGTCAATGAATTATTCCGCATAGGAGGGTTAAAGACAATTCGGGGATTTAATGAACAATCAATTTATGCCAACGCTTACATAATCGGAAGCTTAGAATATCGTTATGTTCCTTTTGAAGAGATGTTTTTTAACGTCTTTACGGATTTTGCCCGGACGGAAAATAAATATCAGAATTCCCGTGTATTTCTTTTCGGAACAGGTATGGGTATCAGCTTTTTAACCCGGTTCGGCATATTTTCCCTAAATTATGCTGTGGGTAAATACGACTCCGAACCTGTTAATTTTTCAGATTCCAAAGTCCATATAGGAATACAGGCAAATTTTTAAATTAGAAAGAAAAAAGAAAAATTAGTACATTTGTAGCTTTTACAGAAAATTATGAATTCGCTAAAAAAGATACTTAAACAGTTTGCTTTTCCTTACAAAAAAGAATTTTTCACTGGGATTTTTTTCAATATTTTATATTCGTTATTTTCTATTGTTTCCGTTATTTCCATCATGCCTATTTTGGATATGCTGCTGGGAGGAAGCGTTAAACAGAAAGAAACCTTAACCCATGTAAAAGAGCAGGCTTCAGACAGTTTTTTTTCAGAACTTAAATATGAGTTTTATTTGTTTTTACAGCAAAATATAGTGGAAATCGGAGCTAAAACATTTCTTGCTTATCTATGTGTTGCTGTGATCTTATTGTTCTTACTCCGAAATATTTTCAGGTATTTTGCCCAGTATTTTATAGTTTTATTAAGAAGCGGCGTTTCTAAAGATTTGAGGATAGCCATGTATAACAAGATACTGTCTCTTCCGGTTTCGTACTTCACAGACCGAAAAAAAGGAGATATTATGGTTCGTCTTTCCGGAGATGTCGGCGAGGTAGAAGGCAACGTTTTGAATGCCATTCTGGAACTTTGGAGAACTCCTTTTTCCATTATGTTTACTTTGGCTGCTTTGCTGACCATTAACCCGTCACTTACTCTGATAGCCCTTATTGTTCTGCCTTTTATGGCATGGATCATCTCTTCCATAGGAAAAAGCCTGAAAAAAGATGCTAAAAGAGGTTTGGCAGAATCCGGAAATGTATTATCCATTATAGATGAAACCCTAAACGGAGCTAAGATAATTAAGATTTTCAATGCGGAAGAATCTATGAAAAACAGATTCCTGAACAGCGTTGTTTATTTAAGGAGATTATCCATTAACATGATGAAAAAATATGAGTTGGCTTCTCCTTCCTCCGAATTTTTAGGATCTGTAGCCATGATCTTCATTACCTGGTATGGAGGTGTTTTGATATTGGAAGGCAAAGGACTGGATCTAGCTTCTTTTTTGATTTACATAGCGCTTTTCTTTCAATTGCTGGAACCTGCCAAAACATTGTCCACTTCACTTACCAATCTTCATAAAGGAACGGCATCTACGGATCGTTTGATAGAAACACTGGAAAGCAACATTCAAATCTACGAACCGGAAAATCCGATAGTATTAACCGAATTTAAAGAAAGTATTGAATTTAAAAATATAAACTTTCAATATCAGGAAGAACATCCCATACTCAGAGATATTACCATGACCATACCTAAGGGTAAAACCGTGGCTATAGTCGGACAAAGCGGAAGCGGAAAAACAACATTGGCTAACCTGCTGGCTCGTTTTTATGATGTAAGTGGAGGTAAAATTCTGATAGACAAACATGATTTGCGGGATTTGAGCTTAAAAAGTTATCGAAAATTATTGGGGATGGTCACACAGGAATCCATATTGTTTAATGACACTGTTGCCAACAACATCCGGTTAAGTAAACCCAACGCTTCCATGGATGAAGTGATTAACGCCGCTAAGGTCGCCAATGCATTGGAATTCATAGAACAATTACCCAACGGTTTCGATACTTCCATAGGCGAAGGAGGAGGAAAACTTTCGGGAGGACAAAAACAAAGAATTGCCATAGCCCGTGCCATTTTAAAAAATCCTCCCATTATGATCTTAGACGAGGCAACCTCTGCTTTGGACACTCAGAGTGAAAGACTGGTACAGGAAGCATTGGAGAATTTAATGTCTAACCGTACCTCACTGGTAATAGCACACCGCCTTTCCACTATTATAAATGCCGATATGATAATTGTTATGGAAAGAGGACAAATAATGGAGCAGGGAACACACGCAGAACTAATAGAAAAAAATGGGATCTATAAAAACCTGATCGATATGCAAAACTTTTCCTGAAAAAAGTCCTGAATACGCAGATTCAAGTATCAAATGTAACCGAATCATTTAGAGCCTGTTCTCAGGGTTTTCAAAGCTTACGCAATTTCCGAACCAAAAACTTACGGTCTCCTATCTTTCACCTGTAATTCATTTTCTGTTATTGCAGAATATTCTCTATGTTGAAGTTGACAAAATCCGGTATAATAATATTCACCTTATCTGCTAAAGATTTTTCAGAATTGGTTGTAGATAAACCTATTACTTTCATTTTTGCTCTTTTCCCCGCTTCTATTCCGGCGAAAGAATCTTCAAATACCAGACATTTTTCCGGCAACACTCCCAACTTATCGGCTGCCAATAAATAACACTGAGGCTCGGGTTTACCCTGAGTAACATCATTTCCGGTTACTACTACATCAAATGTATTTTCCAGATTTAATTTTTTTAAAGCAACCTCCACTTTAACTTTCAGGGAACTGGTGACCAAACCTATTTTAAAACCTTTTTTCTTCGCTAAACGAATGGCTTCCGATGCTCCCGGTATATACTTATATTCCATATCATTCCGTTCAAAATTTATAACTTTATCCTCTATTTCTCTTTTTTCTTCCTCCGATAAATGAGAAAAATATTTCTCCATAATATCGGGAAGCCGGGTGCCTTTTACCTGATTTACAAAATCGGAAGCCAGCTGATACTCCTCTTTCAATTTACTTAAAAATAAATCGTATTGAGACTCTGTATCTGCCACCACTCCATCCATATCAAAAAGAAATGCCTGTATGTCTTTCATCTTAATTTGCTCTTTTTTAATTAAGAAAGAAGAATTAAAAAATATTAATTCTTCTTTCTGTTTATCCATAAATAACCACAAATATGGACCTTTTATATGTACTATATTAAATAACCTATAGTCGAAAAGTACACCAAATGTAGTCTTTGTTATTCATGTTTTTACCTATAAACTATTACTAAATGTAATTTAACTATTACTAAATGTAATACTGTAAACTATCAACCCAGAAATTCCTTCACTTGTTTGTATACATTATCTGCCGTAAATCCCAGCTTTTCATCCAAAACGGAAGCCGGCGCTGAAAATCCGAAAGATTCCAATCCCCATATTTTTCCTTCATCTCCTACCAATCCTTGCAAGTTTATCGGAAGACCTGCGGTCAAACCAAATTTCTTTTTATTTTTTGGTAATACGGAATCCTGATATTCTTTAGACTGGCTTCGGAATAATCCTTCGGACGGAACGGAAACAATTCTGGCTTTAATTCCATCCTTTTTCAATAATCCGGCTCCTTCAACCAAAGTAGACACCTCTGATCCGGAAGCCAATAAGATCACATCGTAATCTTCCTCTTCCTGAACAATATAAGCTCCCTTTTCGGACTGTAATGCTTCATTATATCTACATTCTTTAGCCGGAAGGTCTTTAATGTTCTGACGGGATAAAATCAATCCGGTCGGGGTATGTGTATTTTCTATTGCCAATTTCCAAGCTGCCGTAGTTTCTTGAGCATCAGCCGGACGAAGCACCAGCATGGAATTATTTCCTCTATGGTTCTTTAATTTTTCCATTAGACGAATCTGTGCTTCCTGTTCTACCGGTTCGTGAGTTGGTCCGTCCTCCCCTACTCTGAATGCATCGTGAGTCCAGATAAACTTAACCGGTTGTTCCATTAATGCGGCAACTCTTATAACCGGTTTCATATAATCGGAAAATACAAAGAAAGTGGCGCAGGCAGGAATAACTCCTCCGTGAAGACTCATACCCAAACATAGACAAGCCATGGTAAATTCGGCTACCCCTGCCTGAAGGAATGCTCCTGAGAAATCTCCTTTTCGGAATGCCCGGGTATGTTTTAAAAATCCGTCGGTTTTATCTGAATTAGATAGATCCGCAGAGGAAACTATCATGTTCTCTACGTTTTGAGCTAACACCTCCAACACTATAGCCGAAGCATTTCGGGTTGCATTATTGGCTTTTTGCTCTATTTTAGCCCAATCGATCTGAGGAACGGTTCCTGCAAACCAATCGTTCAATTTTTTAGCCAATTCGGGATTTGCCTGTTCCCATTGTTTTTTCTGAGCTTTCTTTTCTGCAACAATTTTAGCCAATTCTTCGGCTCTTCGAGCATATAATTCTTTTACTTCCGGAAAAATTACAAACGGATCTTCCGGATCTCCTCCCAGATTTTCTATTGTTTTTTCCAAGCTTCCTCCTGCTGCGCTCAACGGTTGTCCATGAGTGGAAACCTTATTTTCAAAAGATTGACCGTCTGCCGTTACAGCGCCTTTTCCCATGATGGTGGCTCCGATGATCAACGTAGGTCTTTCTTTTTCTTCTTTGGCTTCCTGCAAGGCTTTTCGGATCTGTACCGGATCATTTCCCACAATGGATATGACTTTCCAGCCCCAGGCAATATATTTCGCCGCTACATCTTCTTCATCAACTTCTTTTACTGTGGTTGACAATTGAATTCCGTTGGAATCATAAAACATAATTAAATTATCCAGTCCTAAATGTCCTGCAATTCGTCCTGCTCCCTGAGATACTTCTTCCTGAATGCCGCCATCGGAAATAAAGGCATAAATGGTCTGATTCATCACATCACCCAATCGTGCTTTTAAAAATTTTGCTGCAATTGCCGCTCCTACTGCATAGGCATGTCCCTGACCTAAAGGTCCTGAAGTGTTCTCTACTCCTCTCTCTATATCTAATTCCGGATGTCCGGGCGTTACACTTCCCCATTGGCGGAATTGTTTCAGGTCATCCATAGTGTATTTACCGGCTAATGCCAGCGTGGAATACAGCATAGGTGACATGTGTCCGGGATCCATAAAGAAACGGTCTCTTCCTTCCCATCTTGGATTTTCCGGGTCATATTCTAAAAATTCGGAATACAACACATTAATAAAATCTGAACCTCCCATGGCTCCTCCCGGATGTCCGGATTTAGCTTTTTCTACCATTGACGCAGCTAATATTCTGATATTATCTGCCGCTTTGTTTAAAATTTGAATGTCAGCCATTTTTCTTCTTTTATTTTTGAATATGCAAATTTACATTATTATATTTCCATATCCTTACTACCATCATATGATAATTAAATATGTTTTTTATTTTAGAGCCTGTTTAAATTTTATTCAAATATTTATTTTTAACATTTTGCATTCTTTTTAAGCTCTTTTGAGCGGCTTTTTCTCTTTTTCTTCTTGATTTAGCCCGCTAAATCTTCAAATAAAAAGCAAAAAATCCATCTCAAAAATAGCAATAAAATATAATCGAAATAAAATTTAAACAGGCTCTTAAAAAAATTTTGAAATCAAAATTTTATCCATATATTTGCTACTAGAAATAATTGCTAATGGAATCTATTTGTGAAATAAAAGAAATTTATAAATCCTTGTATTTGTTTGAAAAGAAGTTCTTGGAGACCAATGGGATAACTATTAACGAAGCATTGGTTCTCTGTTGTTTGAAAAAAAGTGTTTCTCAAACCGCTAATGAAATCTGTAAATATATCGGATTGTCTAACTCCCGAATTTCCAGAATCATAAATACCGTAGAAGAAAAAGGATACATCTCCAGAAAATTAGGAAGTGAAGATAAAAGACAAATGATATTTGAATTAACCCCTCAGGGAGAAGAAAAAGTAAAAATCATGCAGGCTAATCAAATTTCTTTTAAAGATTTTTTAAAAATAATAAAACTAAAATCCTGAAAAATTTTATCCGTTTACTTGCTAATATCAATAATTAATAATGAAAAATATACTAAATAAATATGAAAACAGTTATAATTGGAGGAGTTGCAGGAGGAGCTTCCACTGCAACCCGGCTCAGACGATTAGATGAAAAGGCGGAAATCGTACTTATTGAAAGAGGTAATTACCTGTCTTATGCCAATTGCGGACTCCCCTACTACATCGGAGACGTAATCACGGAAAGAGATAATCTTTTTGTTCAAACCGAAGAAGGTTTCAAAGCAAGATTTACTATAGATACCCGTACGCAATCCGAAGTTATCAAAATAGATCCTGAAAAAAAATCCATCAGCATAAAGGAATTATCCACCCGGAATGTATATGAGGAAACGTACGACACACTGGTTATCTCAACAGGAGCAAAACCTTTTGTCCCCCCGATTCCCGGAATTGATGACCCCAGAATATTTACCCTTAGAAATGTACCCGATACGGATAAAATTAAAAATTACCTCAACCGGCACAATCCTAAAAGAATAGTAGTGGTCGGAGCCGGCTTTATCGGATTGGAAATGGCTGAAAATCTGCATTCGGAAGACCGGGAAGTGTGCATAGTGGAGATGGCGGATCAGGTAATGGCTCCTATCGATTTTTCCATGGCGGCTATTGTACATCAACATTTAAAATCAAAAAAAGTAGGACTATTTTTGGAAGAAAGCGTGAAAAGCTTTACACCTACAGAAAGTGGACTTATCATCGGGTTTCAAAGCGGGAAGAAACTGGAAGCCGATATGGTGATCTGGTCTGTAGGAGTACGCCCCGAATCGGAACTGGCAAAGGAAGCAGGACTTTCTATCGGAAATTCGGGAGGAATAAAGGTAAATGAATACATGCAGACTTCCGATAAAAATATCTATGCCATCGGGGATGTTGCAGAGGTTTTTAATCCTGTTCTTAATAAAAATGTACTAATTCCCCTTGCCGGACCTGCCAATAAACAAGGAAGAATTGTCGCTAACAATATCGTAAACGGAAATTCTGAGAAATATCCGGGAAGCATCGGAACTTCCATAGCCAAAGTATTCGACCTCACGGTTGCTACTACAGGAGTTTCCGCAAAAGTCCTGAAAAAAGAAAATATTCCTTACCTTTCAGCCTATACACACAGCGCCTCTCATGCCTCTTACTACCCCGGATCAACCAACTTGGATATAAAAATTATCTTTTCTCCGAAATCGGGAAAATTATTGGGAGCTCAGATTGTAGGATTTGATAATGTAGATAATCGCATCAACATGTTCTCTCAAATTATTAAGGACGGGAAAACCGTTTACGACCTGCAAAAAATAGAACACGCCTATGCGCCTCCTTTTTCCTCTGCTAAAGATCCGGTAAACATGGCAGGATATGTAGGAGAAAATATTCTGAAAGAAAAAGTACGGATGATCCACTGGAAAGAATTTAAAGATAGTGATGAAAAAGACATTTTTATACTGGATGTAAGAACTTCGGACGAATATGCTTTGGGGACAATTAAAAATGCCGTAAACATTCCTCTGGATGAATTACGAAACCATATGGATAAATTACCTAAGGATAAAAAAATCGTTGTTTTATGCGCCGTAGGACTGCGGGGGTACATTGCTTACAGAATTCTCGCACAAAACGGATTTAAGAACATTTACAACCTCTCCGGAGGAATTAAAACTTACCAAAACGCCGTAATAGAACAAAGTACTCCCCATTTCACATTTTCGGAAAAAATTTCCTGTACACCCGAAAAAGCCGAAAACATCACCGGAGAAAACCTCATTACCATAGATGCCTGCGGATTACAATGCCCCGGACCCATTCTGAAACTTAAAAAAAATTATGACGAATTGGCTGTCGGTCAGCAACTGATGATAAAATCCACCGACCTGTCTTTCGAAAAAGATGTTCAGGCATGGAGCAATTCTGCCGGAGCCAAGCTCATCTACGTGGAAAACCGGGCGGGAACCATATCCGCCGTAGTGGAGAAAAAAAAGAAAGAACAAACAAAAGAAAACTTCAAAAACAAGGAAAATAAATCCATAGTAGTGTTCAGTGACGACTTGGACAAGGCTTTGGCATCTTTCGTTATCGCCAATGGTGCAGCCGCTTCCGGGAAAAAAGTGACTATGTTCTTCACTTTTTGGGGACTGAGCATCATCAAGAAAAAAGAAGCCGTTGTTAAAAAAGACCTCATCGGCAAGCTATTTAGTTTCATGCTGCCTTCAGGAAGCCATGAACTCGCTTTGTCTAAAATGGAAATGTTCGGAATAGGCAGTTGGATGATGCGGAAGATCATGAAAAATAAAAATATTGAAAGTTTGGAAAACCTGATTCAGCAAGCCATTGATAACGATATAGAAATGATTGCCTGCACCATGTCCATGGATGTGATGGGTATAAAGAAAGAAGAATTGATGGATCATGTCGGTATGGGCGGTGTAGCTACCTATATTGAAAGAGCGGAACAATCTGATATTAATTTATTTATCTGAAAAAATGTTTTTGCAAACAGAAAACACGATGAACATGATAAAACATATTGCAGATGCAGGATATTGAAATCCTGCATTTGTTTTTATAAACCGTACTGAAATAAAGCAAGATACTATATCAAAGTAAAACACATAAACCACATATTACAATAAAAAATAATTTTTTCTATTTCATATTTAAAAAACTCGTATATTGGATAAAATTTAATTATCATTCGTTTTATGAAAAATATTTTTTTATCCGTGATTTTATTCGCTACCGGGCTTTCTTTCAGTCAAATTATTGATTTAGATAGAATTAGCAAAGAAATCACTAACTCTGAATCTCCTTTTTTCTATGAAAAATTAGTAGAAGAATTTAGTACCCAACCTCTGATATTACTTTCTGACAGTTTGAAATCTCAGCATTTATATTATGGAAAATTATATTCCAATTATTATAAAAAATCGGCAGAATTCAAGTCGACGTATTTGAAATTCATGAAACTGGCGGGAGCAAAAAAGTACTTAAAAGCCATTCAATCAGGAGAGGAATTGCTGGAAAAAGATCCGGTAAATTTAATGGTCTACATGAGCCTGATCACCTGCTATAAAAATTCAAAAGGAAGTGAAAAAAGAACAAAAGAACTGGAAATTCGGGCGGAAGTTCTAATGAAAACCATTGCTTCCTGTGGTGATGGAAAGAGTAAAAAAACCGCTTTCAAAGTAATATCGTCAGGGGATGAAATTACACTTTTAAATTATCTGGGAATCAATCCGGAAAAATATTCTCGAAGTTCTGAAAAATTAAATCCTGAAACAATTCTGGATATCTGGACTAAAAACAAAAAATATACGGAGGATCACAGGAATATAATTTATGTGGAAATATTTGAAAATATTTCTAAAAAAATAATTAAAAACTAAGAGCCTGTTTAAATTTTATTGCGATTATATTTTATTGCTATTTTTGAGATGGATTTTTTGCTTTTTATTTAAAGATTTAGCGGGCTAAATCAAAAAGAAAAAGTGAAAAAGACGCTCAAAAGAGCTTAAAAAGAATGCAAAATATAATTAGAACCTAAAAATAAATATTTGAATAAAATTTAAGAAGGCTTTTATAATTTTATAGCATTTTTAGAATCCGCAGAAAAAGGATTAAAAGAATCAAAAAAATACTTTTCCAACGAAAAGAAATAACTTTTACAAATACTAATTATACTATAGTTTTGCATAAAAACAAAAAACTGTAATGGAACAACAGATTTTACACTCCAAAATATACGAAAAACCGGGAACTGTTCCTATTTTAATTTTTCACGGTCTGTTTGGTATGTTGGATAACTGGGCGACTTTGGGGAAAAAATTCTCCGAAACCCATGAAGTTCATCTTTTAGATTTACGAAATCATGGAAGAAGCTTTCATTGCGAAGAAATGGATTATACCTCCATGTCGGAAGACATAGTAAACTATATGAAATTTCGTCATTTGCCAAAAGCAATATTACTGGGGCATTCGCTGGGAGGGAAAGCAGTAATGGAATGTTCGGTAAAACATCCCGATTTAGTGGAAAAACTTATCGTAGTAGACATTGCGCCCAAAGCATATCCTCCTCATCATCAAGCAATAATCAAAGCGCTGGAAAGCGTAGACTTTTCTCAGGTAAAGGATCGAAAAGATGTCGAAAAAATACTATCTCAATATATTCGTGAAACAGGGATAATTCAATTCCTGATGAAAAACATATACAGGACGGATGACCATCATTTTGCTTTTCGGTTTAATCTAAAGGTTCTTTCCCGGCAATATAATCAGTTAATTAATAAATCTATTTCTCATGGAAAGTATTCAGAACCTACATTATTCATTTCGGGAGAAAAATCCAATTATATTTTAAAGGAAGATGAATTTTATATCCATCAGCAATTTCCTCAGGGAAAATTAATAACAATACCCGATGCAGGACACTGGGTACAGGCAGACAACCCTACGGGATTTTATGAATCAGTACATGAGTTTTTAACCCAATAAGCCTTTTTTCGTATGAAATATTATATAATTGCAGGAGAAGCTTCCGGAGACCTTCATGGTTCCAATTTAATGAAAGAATTAAAAAAGGAAGACGCAAATGCGGAATTTCGTTTCTGGGGAGGAGACCTGATGCTGGCACAAGGAGGACAAATGGTGAAACACTATCGTGACCTGGCGTATATGGGTTTTTTAGAAGTGGTCATGAATCTGGGGACTATTTTGGGAAACATTGCATTTTGCAAAAAAGATATTGCTCAATACAAACCCGACGGAGTGATCTTTATCGACTATCCCGGGTTTAATCTTCGTATTTCCAAGTTTGTAAAAAAATCCGGAATAAAGACCTTTTATTATATTTCTCCCCAATTGTGGGCATGGAAGTCCGGAAGAGTTAAGATCATTCAAAAATATGTGGATAAGATGTTTGTGATCCTTCCTTTTGAAAAAGATTTCTATGCCCGATACAATTATCCGGTCGATTTTGTCGGTCATCCCTTATTAGATGCCTTGAATAACCTGCCGGAATTGGATGAACAACAGTTCAGAAAAACACACAATTTATCAGATAAGCCTATTATTGCCTTATTACCCGGAAGCAGAAAGCAGGAAATAAAAAAAATGCTCACAGAAATGCTTTCCATAGAGAACGATTTTCCTGATTATGAATTTGTAATTGCCGGAGCGCCGTCTATTGAAGTAACGTTTTATCATCAGTTTTTAAATTCTCATGTAAAAGTTATTCCCAATCAGACCTATTCCCTGTTGAGAATATCCTGCGCCGCTTTGGTAACCTCCGGAACGGCAACCTTGGAAACAGCTTTATTAAATACCCCGGAAGTCGTTTGTTATAAAGGAAGTCAGATTTCCTATGAAATTGCCCGACGATTGATTAAACACATTCAATACATTTCACTGGTTAATTTAATTATGAATCGGTTGGTTGTAACGGAATTGATTCAAAATGACTTAAATTATAAAAATTTAAAGGCGGAACTATCTGCAATTTTAAATCCGGAACACAAAAAAAAGATACAGCAGGAATACGAAGAACTCCGCCACAAACTGGGAGATTCCGGAGCTTCGGAAAAGACAGCAAAATTGATATTGGAAGAAGTGAAAAAAGATTTCTGATAAAGAATCCTTCTCTTTTACTACTATATTGTTAAACATAATAAACCAAAAGTAATTGATTTTCATGCATTTTTCAATGTTTGAAGACGGTTTTTATCAGGAAGGAACTTCAAAAATTTTAAATCTGTGCAAAAATATTGCCCAAATTAAATTTGACTGATCACAAAAAATAACTTATCTTTGTAGGATTTTAAAATTTCCAAAAAAGAACTCATTTTTTCAACAATACTAATACTATATTTTGAATAACTTTTCGTCAAAAATAAAGTTCACAAAGCTAAAAGAAAGAGTTTTCACCTCTCATAAGAAATTTGTTTCCCTAATATTATTGATATTGAATACCCAAGGAGGAAAATCTCCTTCAGAAGATATTGAAAATGTCCCGTTTAAATTTTCATTTAAAACATCTTATCATTTAAGATGTTTTTTTTTATTTCTTACAAAAAAACAAATGCTTATACACTGATTAAACTAAATATTAATAATGAATCATTTTATATCACTGGAAAATTTAGAACTAGAACTAATTCGGGATCTTATAGATGATGCGATTAGTTTTAAAAAGAAAAAAGCCTTTCCCAACTTATCCAATCATTACATATCCAATTTATTTTTTGAAAACAGCACCCGCACTAAGCTAAGTTTTGAAATGGCTGAGAAAAAAACCGGAATGGAGATCATCTATTTCGATGCGGAAAGCTCAAGCATAAAAAAAGGCGAAACATTATACGATACGGTAAAGACCCTTAACTCCATCGGAGTTGAATGCTTTGTCATACGGCATACCCAAGATCGGTTCTACGAAGATTTAATATCCCGGCTCAATGTTCCCATCGTCAATGCGGGAGACGGCTGTGGTGACCATCCCACACAATCGCTGCTGGATCTGGTGACCATATACGAAGAATTCGGAACCTTTAAAGACCTGAAAGTTGTAATCGTCGGAGATGTGATTCACAGTCGTGTAGCTCATTCCAACGCTAAAATACTTACTCGTTTAGGAGCCGGTATTAGCTTTGCCACTCCTGAATTCTGGCGGGATTCCAATATGACTATGGGAACTTACACCTCTTTGGATTCCGCTATCTCGGAAGCAGATGTGGTTATGTTATTGCGAAATCAGAATGAACGACACGCGCAACAATACAACGAAAAGAATTTTTTAGAACAATACGGTCTGACAAAAGAAAGGGCGTCAAAAATGAAACCATCGGCAATTATCATGCACCCTGCCCCGATCAACCGAAATGTGGAAATTGATGAAGACTTGATCGAAGCTCCCCAATCTCGGATATTTACCCAGATGACGAACGGAGTATTCGCCCGGATAGCTGTGCTGAACTATGTTTTTAACTCTTAAATAGAATCATTAAACTTAAAACTTAAAATAAAATCTTGAAACGAAAATTAATATTAGAGAATGGAATGGAATTTATAGGTGAAGGCTTTGGCAGCGACCTTTTCACCATCGGGGAAGTTGTCTTCACCACAGGGATGACAGGTTATCAGGAAACCTTGTCAGACCCCTCATTTCACAAACAAATCATTGTCTTTACCTATCCGTTAATTGGCAATTATGGGATTAATTCCAGTGATTTTGAATCGCTGAATCCTTTCGTTGGCGGGGTTGTGGTTCATGAATATGCAGAAACCGAATCGCACTGGCAAAGCCAAACGAATATTGATTCTTTCCTGAAAAAACAAAATATTCCCGGACTAAGCGGGATAGATACCCGCGCTTTGGTAAAAATAATACGAACTAAAGGAAGCATGAAAGGAAAGTTTTGTGATATTTCCGAAAACGTTCAGGAAGTCGTTCAGAAACTAAAAAATACCACTTTAGAACACCATGTTCCCGAAGTTTCCACTCCAAGAGCTTACAGCGCTCCTGCAGAAGGTTACAGAATTGTTCTGGTTGATTACGGAATGAAAAAAAGCATCCTGAAAGAACTCTGCTTACGCCATTGCGATGTAGTCGTTGTTCCCTACAACATGTCTGCAAAATCTATATTGGAGCTCAATCCTGACGGAATTATGCTTTCAAACGGTCCCGGTGATCCGGAAGAATTATCGGAATCCATACAAATAATTAAAGAACTAAGCGGCAAAGTTCCCATTTTCGGTATTTGTTTGGGACATCAGTTGTTCGCTCTGGCTCATGGCGCCAAAACATATAAAATGCTATTCGGACACAGAGGAGCCAATCATCCGGTAAAAGAATTAGCAACGAACAGAGTACACATCACCTCACAGAATCACGGCTATGCAGTGGATGAAGATTCTCTGAAAAACACTCCTTTAGAAGTGACTCACAAAGCGTTGAATGACGGAACTATTGAAGGACTGCGGCATAAAGAGACCGGAGCTTTTACAGTGCAATACCACCCGGAATCCAGTCCCGGACCTAACGATAATGAATATTTGTTTAATCGGTTTATGAACCTGATCGAAGAATTCAAGAATTCCAAATAAAAACAACAGAAAATAAAATCAGTAAAATAAAAAATGCCAAAACGTACAGATATAAATAAAATACTAGTAATCGGTTCAGGACCTATCATCATCGGACAAGCGGCTGAATTCGACTATGCCGGAACACAGGCTTGCCTTGCCTTAAAAGAAGAAGGATATTCGGTAATTCTTGTCAATTCCAACCCCGCAACCATCATGACCGATAAGGAAATTGCAGATACGGTATACATGGAACCCCTTACTCTGGATTTTCTTCAGCAGATCATCGCCTTAGAACGCCCCGACGCCCTGCTTCCTTCTCTGGGAGGACAAACCGGACTAAATCTGGCGGTGGAACTAGCCAAAGCAGGAACTTTAGCCCAATACGATGTGGAGATCATCGGAACTAAACTTTCTTCCATAGAACAGGCGGAAGATCGCGATTTGTTTAAACAATTGATGGAAAGCATCAACGAACCGATTGCGGAAAGTGTAATTGTAAATGATGTGGAATCTTCCGTGGATTTTGCAAACCAAATCGGGTATCCGATAATTGTAAGACCCGCGTTTACTTTAGGGGGAACCGGTGGAGGAATCGCTGAAAATGAAGCCGAATTAAGAGAAATCACCGAATCGGGATTAAAATACAGTCCGGTTGATCAATGTTTGATAGAAAAAAGTATCGCCGGATACAAAGAAATAGAATACGAAGTAATGCGGGACGCCAACGACAACGCCATCGTAGTTTGTAACATGGAAAATTTCGATCCGGTAGGGATTCACACCGGAGATTCCATAGTTTTTGCTCCCAGCCAGACCCTTGCAGATCAGGAATATCAATTATTAAGAAATTCTGCCTTAAAGATCATCCGTGCCTTAAAAATAGAAGGAGGATGCAATGTACAATTTGCTTTGGATCCTTTCAGCCGGGATTATATTGTAATAGAAGTAAATCCCAGAGTGAGCCGTTCCTCTGCCTTAGCTTCCAAAGCCACCGGATACCCGATTGCCAAACTGGCTGCTAAAATTGCGGTAGGATTAACTCTGGATGAAATGAAAAATCCGGTGACCAACACTACATATGCCTGCTTTGAGCCTTCTCTGGACTATGTTGTTGCTAAAATACCAAGATGGCCGTTCGATAAATTCCAAAGTGCAAACCGACATTTGGGAACTCAGATGAAAGCTACCGGAGAAGTGATGGCTATAGGAACTTCCATTGAAGAAGCCTTGTTAAAAGCCGTACAATCTCTGGAAATAGGATGTCTGCATCTTTATAAAAAAAATATGGATCCTTTCGATCCGGCTACTCTGGATGAAAAATTAAAAAGAGCGGATGACGAACGCCTGTTCCTGATTGCGGAAGCTTTGAGAAACGGTGTGCAAATCCAAAAAATTTATGAAATAACCAAAATTGATATTTTCTTCCTGGCAAAACTTCAACGTATCATTAACATAGAAAAGGAGTTGGAAGAAAATCCTCAAAATATTGAAATACTGACAAAAGCAAAAAAATACGGATTTTCAGACTGGGGAATTGCCCAATTATGGAAAACCGAAGAGAAACAGATCTACCAGCTAAGGAAAGAGAAACAGATCATGCCGGTTTATAAAATGGTAGATACCTGTGCCGCAGAATTCTTCTCTGAAACTCCTTATTTTTACAGTACCTATGGAACAGAAAACGAATCCATTCGTACAGACAAGAAAAAGGTCATTGTATTAGGTTCAGGTCCTATCCGTATCGGACAGGGTGTCGAGTTTGACTATGCTACTGTACACAGTGTGCTGGCACTGAAAGAAGCCGGATATGAGGCTATTATTATCAACAGCAATCCGGAAACCGTTTCTACCGATTTTAGTATCTCCGATAAACTCTACTTTGAACCTCTCACACGGGAATCCATTACTTCCATCGTTGATTTGGAAAAACCCGATGGGGTCTTTGTTCAGTTCGGAGGGCAAACCGCTATTAATTTGGCACAAGCAGTTATAGATGCAGGATATAAAATTTTAGGAACCTCCATTGAAGATATTGACCGGGCGGAAGACCGAAAGAAATTCGAAGAACAGCTGAATGAACTGCAAATCGCCCGTCCTAACGGAGATACCGTATTCAATCTGGAAGAAGCCTTGAAGGTTGCCAATTCCATAGGGTATCCGGTAGTGATCCGACCTTCCTACGTGTTAGGGGGAAGAGCCATGCAGATTGTATATGAAAACTCCGAATTGAAACAATACATGAAGGAGGCTATCAATGTCCATGAAAAACAACCGATCCTGATCGATAAATATCTGGTAGGAAAGGAGATTGAGGTAGATGCTATTTGTGACGGAGAAAATATTTTTGTTCCGGGGATTATGGAACACATAGAAAAAGCCGGAGTTCACTCAGGAGATTCTATTGCCGTATACCCTACACAAACGCTGTCTAAAGAAGAAAAAGAAGAAATTATACGACAGACTCAGGCTTTGGCCCGAGGTTTTAAGATTGTCGGACTCATGAATATTCAGTTTGTCCTGACGAGTGGGAAGATTTATGTGTTGGAAGTCAATCCGCGCTCCAGCAGAACGGTGCCTTTTATGAGTAAAGTAACCGGAATTCCATTGGCAAAAGTAGCGACCAAGGCAGTATTGGGACAATCGTTAAAAGAACAGGGGCTGGCTATGGATTGTTATCCTGAACCTAAGAATATTTATATAAAAGCGCCCGTATTCTCCTTTGCAAAATTACGGGCGGTGGATATTACATTAGGACCTGAAATGAAATCTACCGGAGAAGTGATCGGAAAAGATACTACGTACGAAAGAGCTTTATATAAAGCCCTTCTGGCAAGCCACATCAATATTCCTATTTTGGGAAATGCCATATTTACCGTAGCCGATAAAGACAAAGCAGAGGCTCTTCCTCTGGCTAAAAGATTTTATGATATAGGATACACTATTATGGCTACCCGTGGAACCGCCAAATATTTCCGGGATTACAATATTCCTGTTCGGGAAATAAATAAATTGGAAAGTGAAGAAAACAATATTGTAAAGATCATACAACAAGGAAAAGCCCAGTTTGTAATAAATACTCTTTCCAATAAGGGAACGGCTCAGGAAGACGGATTCCTGATTCGTAGAAATGCGGTGGAAAACAGCGTTGCCTGCTTCACCTCTCTGGATACTACCGCTGCTGTGGTACAAGTGCTGGAATCCATAGGTTTTGATATTAAATCATTTTAGAAATTCTGAAAAATAATCAATAAAACCGGTTCGGCGGTCTACTTTGTAGACCGCCGAACCGGTTAATATCTTTCTTCCGGTTTCTGAGAATTATTTCCAACAGGTCAATACCCTAAAGGTATGAAATTCCCCCTTTTTCACCGAATGTTTCCCACTTTTTTATTCAATAGGTTGTGTATTTTAAGAAAAAAACCGTGTAAAAAACTTATTGGCATCATTTCTGTACTAAACAATGTAGAAATACCCGATATTTTGATCATTATGCTGCTATTCTTCCGCTTGTCGGTTCGAATTTGTAGAAAGTTGAGTATAAATAGAGTATCTTTACACAAAAATATCCCCATAGGGATTTGAAAGATTATGACAAAAAAAAAGAATACCATTCCGGCAAAACAGAAAGCCCGATTACGAGACCTGAAAAGAGGAATTCTCTCTTTATTCATGAAAAATCCAAACAAAGAATACAACCATAAACAAGTATCCGATTCCTTAAACCAGAAAAATCCCAACCAGAAAGAACAGGTTATAAAAGCATTACAGGAGCTGGTTTCAGAAAAACAACTCTTGGAACCCAAAACAAGGAAATATCAAATTAATTTTCAGGAAGAATCTCTGGAAGGAAGGATAGATTTCAACCAAACCGGAAATGCATACCTTATTGTCGAAGGATTGGAAAAAGATATTTTTATTCCCAGAACAAAAACAGGAAAAGCCCTGCAAAACGATACGGTAAGAGCAGTAGTGCATCAATTTAAAAACCGGCGTTCGGAGGCGGAAGTTGTAGAGATCATTGAAAGATCCAAAACCCGATTTGTGGGAAAATTAGAATATTCCGCCAATAAAAATTTCGGATTTGTTAAAGTAAACAAAAACGCCATTAACACCGATATTTTTATTCCTAAAGAAAAATTTAAAAATGCCAAAGACGGACAGGTAGTATTGGTTGAATTCGTGAGTTGGCCTGATAAAGCCGACAGTCCGACAGGAAAGATCATCGATGTCTTGGGAGATCCCGGAGAAAATGAAACAGAGATACATGCGATTCTGGCAGATTACGGATTACCATATGAATTTCCTAAAGAAGTAGAACAGGAGGCTGAAAAGCTGGATGTTTCCATATCCCCGGAAGAAATAGCCAGACGCAGAGATATGCGGAAGGTAACCACCTTTACCATTGACCCTGTCGATGCCAAAGATTTTGACGATGCCCTCTCCATACAAAAACTTAACAACGGAAACTGGGAGATCGGTGTTCACATTGCCGATGTCTCCCACTATGTAAAACCCGGAAGCCTTCTGGATGAAGAAGCCTATTCCAGAGCAACTTCCGTCTATCTGGTAGACCGGGTAGTTCCCATGCTTCCTGAAATCCTGAGCAACAATGTATGCTCTCTCCGACCCCATGAAGACAAATATACCTTCTCCGCCGTTTTCGAACTGGATGAGAATGCCGAAATAAAAAAACAATGGTTCGGGAGAACCGTAATTCATTCCGACCGAAGATACACCTACGAAGAAGCTCAGGAGATCATTGAAGGGAAAAGCGGAGATTTTGAAGAAGAGATCCGGACATTGAATACGCTGGCAAAAACACTTCGGGAACAACGAATGAAAAACGGAGCCATTTCTTTCGATAAAGTGGAAGTAAAATTTAAACTCGATGAAAATAAAGACCCTGTCGGTGTTTATTTTAAAATAAGCAAAGACAGCAACCACCTGATTGAAGAATTTATGCTTCTGGCTAACAAAAAAGTTTCCGAATTTGTAAGCCTCAATAAAAAAGGAAATCCCACCGAAAGAACTTTTATTTATAGAATCCACGACGATCCGGATCCGACAAAGCTCCTTTCCCTCAAACAATTTGTGAATACTCTGGGATACGATATCAATATCACCAATAAGAAAAAGACCTATCAGTCCATTAATAAACTGCTGAACGATGTGAAAGGAAAAGGAGAAGAAAACATGATCGAAACGCTGGCAGTCCGCACTATGTCCAAAGCTATATATTCTACAAAAAACATCGGACACTACGGACTCTCTTTCGACTATTACAGCCACTTCACCTCCCCGATTCGGCGCTATCCCGACGTGATTGCCCACCGGTTGTTGCAGGATTTTCTGGATAAGAAACCTTCCGCCGATCCGGATGCTGTCGAAGAAAAAGCCAAACATTCCAGTGAAATGGAAAAACTGGCCGCAGATGCGGAAAGAGAAAGCATTAAATACATGCAGGTTAAGTTTATGGAACAATACATAGGAGAAACTTTTGAAGGAGTCATCTCCGGAGTGACCGATTTTGGGATCTATGTAGAAATCAGGGAATTCGGCGCTGAAGGGTTGATCAAATTACGCGATATACGCGATGACGATTACCGATTTGAGGAAAAAACCTATTCCATTATCGGGCAAAGAACCGGAAACCAGTATCAATTGGGTGATGTCGTCCGGATTAAAGTAGTAAAAGCTAATCTGGAGAGAAAACAACTGGATTTTGAACTGGAAGAAACCTTGGTGTAATCCGATTTCATAGGTTAAAAAAACATAATAAAACTCAAAAAACTAAATTAGTTTTTCGAGTTTTTTGTTATAATAATCCAATAATTTATGCAGTTTTTCAACTGTTTAATCCGAAGTTATAAACGAATGTTTTTCCCTGACTTGTTCTTTTTAGTTCGGTGGGAATAATTTTGCGATGAGGGGTTTCATTTTTCCAGAAGGTTGAGCTTTTACCATTAGGGTTTTATTAGTTATAGGATTTAGAATTTGTCCGTCAACAATCTTTTCACAACGCAGCAAAAATCCTGAAAGGATGTGATTTTCATAAGTTAATCAATATCCATCCGTTCTCTGTTAAAAATTGACGATATTTTTTTTCGTATGCTTTGGGGATTCTCGGATTGGATTGCTGTGCTTTATGTGGAATAGAAGATGATAAAAAAGACGTGTACAGCTCAGGGTTACTATTTTTCAGTCCTGCCTGAAAGGCAGGGAGAGTTGTTGTGTGTGCTTTCCACAAGTCGTTGACTTACGGTTACGAAAATATTGCCTTTCAAGCAAATAGTGTGCTTTACTATTTCATGATGTGGTTGCTCTGCTAAGCAATTTTTCTACTCTTATGCTGCTTATTTTTTATATATTCATAAAAAAATGAAAAAATATTTGATTATAAAAAAATATATTATAGATTTGCCCAATTGTAATATAAGGCAAAAAGTCATGATCATATGTTGAAATTTAGTATTCTGCCTTTCATTTTTTACCTGATGAAGTATTAATTTCACCGGAATTTAAAGAAATTCCGAATATGTTTTTTAAAGTTTTGGATATCGGGCTCCGGTTTTCAAGATACAAACACAAAGAATAACAATTCATACGAATGATGTTATTTTATAAAATTTGCCTATGAAAAAAAATATTATCTTAAATCTCATTGAATCCAATGATCGCCCCTTGGGCAAGACTGAAATTGTTTCGAAAATATTAGGAGATCCCAAGAACAAATTCTGTTGAAAAACAATCAGAACACAAACTATTCCGGAATAATTGATAATTCAGGCAACGGCTTTCGTTTACCTGAAAAGATCAGGACTTTGCTTTTTTAAATACCAATAACCAAAATAAAATAATTCAGAAATTAGAAAAAATACTACTATAAAAATACCACTACTATGAGAAAGATAAAACACTATTGGACAGGTTTTTTATGCCTTTTTATATTCTTTTTTTCTCCGGCTCAACATGTGCCGGAAAATACAGCCCGAATTGTTGCGGAAAATTTTATTAATTCCCGGCTTAATGGTGTAGCTCAAAAAGGATCAACAACCAATTTAATTAACATCACCTCTTCCATAAATGCTAAATACACCGGTTTCTACGTTTTTAAAAACGCTTCGGACACCGGTTTTTACATTATTTCCTCAGAATATGGAAACCATCCGGTTTTAGGATATTCCGATGATACAACGATTTCCTCTTCCGAGCAGATAGCTCCCGGATTTTTATACTTTCTTGACTGGTATCAGTCTGT
>JAISMV010000032.1 GCA_031276535.1 Flavobacteriaceae bacterium | reverse complement strand
ACCTGAATGTCTCCGCCGTGTAATAAAATAGAGTTTTTAACAATGGCTAATCCCAATCCTGTTCCGCCGCTATTTCTTGTTCTTCCTTCATTAACTCTGTAGAACCTTTCAAATAACCGGTTCAGGTGTTTTTCCTCAACTCCTTCTCCTGTGTCATAGTAGAAAAAGTATAAGAAATCCGCATC
Organism: Flavobacteriaceae bacterium; assembly: GCA_031276535.1. Lineage (GTDB taxonomy): Bacteria > Bacteroidota > Bacteroidia > Flavobacteriales > Weeksellaceae > Apibacter. The sequence continues at coordinate 29,345 of JAISMV010000032.1, read as the reverse complement.
TTCCATGTAATTGCTTATGTTGATCTCTATGTCCTGTCCTCCATAATTAATGGTGTTTTCCATGAGATTCTGGAAAATGGAAAACAAGAGTGTGTAATTTGCTTTTATGACTAAATTTTCATCTACTGAAATCGTTAATTTTATTTTATTTTTAAGCAAGCCGTCCGTCAGGTTTATTCTCACTTCATTTATCAATTGATTTATGTTTATGGATTCTTTTTTAAACTGATCCCCTGCTTCTTCTATCTTGCTGATAATGCTGATATCATCAATAAGATGTGACAACCGCACCGATTGTAAATACGCACGGTTTATAAATTGTTTTTGTCGTTCGCCCGGCAGGTTTTGCTCTTCCAACGTTTCCAGATAAGCCCGTATGCTCGCTACAGGAGTTCTTAATTCATGGGTTATATTGTTGGACATCTCCTGCTTTATCAGACGGGTTTTTTCTAATTTGGTGACATCTTTGATCAGAATTTCAAAACTCATATCTTCAAATTTCACTACCTGAACCGAAAATATCTTTTTATCTTTATTTACCTGTATTGAAAAGTGATTTTCTTTGTTTTCCTGATTGGAAACAAAATCTTTAACCGACCTGAAAATTTCGTATTCAAAGACAGACTGAACATCAAAAAACGGTTTGTCGGTAATAAAATTAATATATTGAATGAATTGTGAATTAAAGTAAATAATTTGAAGATCGGAATCGAAGATACAAACGCCTTCTTCCGCGTACTGGAAATGCAAAATCAATTTTTCCCGTTCCTGTTCAATTTCTTGTTTGCTTTTTTCTTTTTGTTCTAAAATCTTAACCAGCTGTTTCCCTATTTCTCCCAGATCATCATCGGGAAAACGCAGGGTATCGGGCAGACTTTTACCGTCTTTCACATCTATTACAAAATTTTTCAGTTGTATAATGGATTTATTAAAGCGGTCTGAAACGAAGTTTAACAAAAACAGTACTAAGGCAAACATCCCCAAACTGATGTATATAAAAATATTGTCTGCCTTAAAGAATTTTTCTGTTTTCACATTATACGGCAAGGCAACTCTCACAAAATAATTTTGAAATGCCTGAGCATAATACATGTATTCTTCGCGTGTAGTGGCGGATTTCCTGATATTAGAGCCTTTTCCCCTGTAAATTGCTTTTTGTATTTCAGGTCTTTTTAAATGATTTTCTAAATTCCGAATATTCGGAATATCGTTATCATACAACACCCTGCCTTTTTTGTCTATAATGGTAATCCGTATCTGATCCGGCAGCAGGCGGGTAAGCCCCTCTAACTTTACGGAGTCATTATTTTCTCTGAATACCTGTTCATTTAAAAGGTAAGAATGAATGATTCCCGTATAATTATCAAGCGTAGTTTCCAGGGTTTGGGTTTTATATTCTCTTTCTTTTTTTTGTTCAAAGATGACCAACACCAAAATGGAAACAGCAAAAATGGTGAAAAAATAAAAAAATATTCGTTGTTTGTATGATAGCTTCATGAGATTACATCTTAAATAGCTGATAATTTAGTGAGAAGAAAAACTATACCCATAGCCTGTCTTGTTGATAATCAGTTTTCCATATTCTCCTATCTTCTTTCTCAATCTGGCGATATGTACATCCACTGTTCTTTCCAACACGAATTCGTTATCTCTCCAGACTTTATCTAAAATGTCCGTTCGGGAAAATATTTTATTCTCATTTTTTACAAGAAAAACCAGAATTTCAAATTCCGTTCTGGTCAACTCTACATTTCCGTCGTTTACCATTACCTTTTTGGTATCTAAATCTAAAATGAGTTCTTCTATTTTTATGACGGACTTTTCGGATTTATCGGCAGGCTGTTGGATTTCCGTTCTTTTTAAAACACTTTTCACCCGTGCAACTACTTCTCTTACGGAAAAGGGTTTGGTTATATAATCATCTGCTCCGATGGAAAAACCGGTAAGAATATCGTTCTCCGTATTCTTTGCCGTAATAAAGATAATGGGTGTATCATTGCCCGATTTACGCAATTTTTCCGCCATTTTATATCCGGACATACCTTCCATCATAACATCCAGTAAAATAAGCCTGCATCCGGAATTATATTTTTGCAATGCTTCTTCCGCCGATTCTGCCAAATCAACTTTAAAACCTTCGCTTTCCAGATTAAACTGAAGTATTTCCCGAATATCGATCTCATCTTCGACAATTAATATATCAGGAGCTTTATTCATAGTGTATTTTTATTTAATTTTATGTCTGATGTCTTTTCCTTCCGTAAGATAAACCGTTGCTTCTGCAATATTGGTCGCTCCGTCGCCAACACGTTCCAGATTCTGATTTATAGCGTTAATATTGAGTATGTTTCCTATATCTTCTTTAGTTAAATTTTTAGCAGAAAATACTTCCTGCAAATTAGTATTTATTTTATGAAAAAACTGATTTACTTTCTTATCTTCCTTAATAACTTTATATGCCAGCACACTGTCCTGAGCAGAAAATGAAATCAGGGCGTTTCGTATCATCTCATTTACCACTTCCATCATTTTGTAAAGCTCCTTTTTAAATTCCTGAACATGAGGATCTGCTAAATCAGATCTTTTTAAGAGGCTGGCTATGTTAAAAAGTACATCTCCTGTTCTCTCCAGATTGGTAGTAATATCCTGATAAGAAAAAATCCGCCGGAGATCTACTGCCAAAGGGTTAAATGTAAATATGGTAAAAACCACCTCCTCTCTGATCTTCATTTCCAACCGATCTATAATAATTTCATTTTCGTACATTTCTTCATATAATTCTTCAATAAAATTATCTTCCAGAAGTTTGGTTGTTATCTGAAGCTGGGTGAGAACCGTTTTGGAGATCAATTCAAAATCGTTTAACAGGATTTTCAATTGTCTTATTTTTATTTTAGTTGTCATAAAAATTATCTTTTAATTTTAAAATTAACTGAACACTCCTGTCAAATAATCCTCCGTACGCTTGTTTTGAGGCTTGGTAAACATCTTTCGGGTAGAGTCGTACTCAACCAGCTCTCCCAGATACATAAACATAGAATTATCTGAGATACGTGCTGCCTGAGACATGTTATGTGTGACTACCAGAATCGTATATTCTTTTTTTAGTTCCAATATCAGCTCCTCTACTCTGTTGGTCGAAATAGGGTCCAATGCGGAAGTAGGTTCGTCCATTAACAAGATTTCCGGCTTGAGCGCCAATGCCCTTGCTATGCACAAACGCTGCTGTTGTCCTCCTGAAAGAAAAGTTCCTTTTTTATTTATGGAATCTTTTACCTCATCCCATAAAACCACATCCCGTAAGCTTTTTTCCACTATTTCTTCTTTTTCGCTCTTTTTTAGCTTAATCCCATTCAGACTATACCCCGCAATCACATTTTCAAGTATGCTCATGGTCGGAAAAGGATTGGGTCTTTGGAAGACCATCCCTGCCATCCTTCTGACCGTCATGGGGTTTACATCAAAAATATTTTCTCCTTTTAGTAGAATTTCTCCGGTGGTTTTTATATCGGGATATAATTCATGCATTCTGTTGATCGCCCGTAATAAGGTACTTTTTCCGCACCCTGAAGGTCCCATAATTGCCGTAATCGTATTTTCGTTTACTGTTGCATTTACATTTTCCACCGCATTTTTTCCGGGGCTATAAGAAACACATACATCTCTTAATTCCAGAATTGGTGCCTCTTGATTTTTTACTGAATTTTCCATTTTCTTGAAATACTTTTTGCTGTCAGATTAATTGACAAAATAATGAGTAATAATAACAGGGAAGACGACCAAACCAAATCCGCCAGATTAGGATCATTATAAAACTCCCAAATCAACAACGGAATGGCATTTGTAGGCTTTGTCAAATCCCAGTTTACAATAGAAGACCCTAAGGCAGTCACCAAAAGAGGTGCTGTTTCTCCCATTACCCGGGAAACGGCAAGCAATATTCCCGTAAACAATCCGCCGAAAGCCGAAGGTAACAATACCTTAAAAATCACATTTACATATGATCCTCCAAGAGCCAGAGCCGCTTCTTTCAGCGAGGTCGGAAGCATCTTAATACTTTCTTCCGTAGAACGAATGATCATAGGCAGCATCATGATGAAAAGCGCCACACTTCCTGCCAGAGCAGAATAGGAATGCATAGGCTTTACTACCCAGACATAAACTATAATACCAATCACAATGGAAGGAATCCCCTGCAGCAAATCCGTTAAATTTCGGATTAAGTTGACAAAAAGTCCGTTCTTTTTTTCAGCGAGATATATACCTACAAAAATCCCCACAGGGATGGACATCAAAATAGCTATCCCTAAAATCAATAAAGTACCGGTTATTCCGTTTAAGATACCGCCGGGAATCGGATCGTCGCTCATTTTGGCCAACATGGCATCCATAGAAGTAGGAGCCACTTCCATAAATAAGCTTAAATTAAACTGTTTATATCCTTTTTTTATCAATTCCCAGAGAATCAGGAAAAGAGGAATCATGGCAAGAAATGAAAAAAAACAAATTCCATAAAAAAACATTCCGCTTTTTATTTCTCTGTATTTTATGTCGGATGTTGAAAACATGTTTCCTATTGATTAATGATTCTCATACTGTATTTAGCTATAATGTTGATTATAGCCGTAATTAAAAACAATAACAACCCTATAGCCGTCAGGGAACTTAATTTAATTCCGTCTGCTTCTCCAAATTGATTGGCAATGATGCTGGCCATGGTATTTCCCGTATCCAAAATTGAGGAAGGGATGGCATTGGTATTCCCTATCAGCATAGTTACCGCCATGGTTTCTCCTAAGGCTCTTCCCAAAGCAAGTATATAAGCCGTGAGAATTCCTGATCCTGCAACCGGTAAACTTATCCGGCTTATTACCTCTAAACGGGTGGCTCCCAAACTATAAGCCGCTTCTTTCAACTCATTGGGCACCATGGAAATAAATTCTGCGCTCAGGGAAGAAGCATAAGGAATAATCATAATAGCCAAAACAACGGAAGCCAGCAAAACCCCAAATCCGCTATTGCTCACTCCCAAACTCACCAAAACCGGACAAACTACATAAAATCCCCACAACCCGTATACGATGGAAGGAATTCCTGCTAATAAATCCACCATAGAACCGACAAAAAAAGATATCTTTTTTTTCCTGAAATATTCTCCGTTAAATAAAGCAACCGGTAAAGAAAATAAGATACAGAAGACCAATGCCAGAACCGAAGTCATCAGAGTGCCCGATATAAAGGAAAGTGCCCCGTACTCTTCCGTCTTTGGATTCCATTTGTCGGAAATAATAAATTGAAAGAATCCCGTTTCCGAAAAAGTTTTCATACTTTGACTGATCAAAGCGTAGATAATTCCTGCCGTCAATAATAAAATCAGAAAAGAAGCCAAAAACAGCAGGAATTTAAATAGTTTATCTTTCATATCGAACTACTAAAGAGTCTTAAATTTTGTTATCTGGGATTTATCCTCTCAATCAAAAAGTTCTTCTTTTATTGAGCTATCGGTTTTTTGTTATAGGTGACGGACTTTATTATAACCTTCGTTTTTTCAATTGCTTTTTTCGAAAGCGGAGCATAATGAGTTTTATCCGCCACTTTCTGCCCCTCCTCTCCTACAATATAACTCATTAAATCCACCAAAGCCTTTGCCTTATTTTCATTTCGATCATTATATTGCTGCTCCTTAAATAAAATTATCCAGGTAAAAGTACTGATCGGATACGCTTCCGGAGAATCTGAATTGCTGATCATGATACGGGTATCATCAGGAAGCTCAACATCCGCAGAAGCGGAAATGCTCTCCACAGAGGCTTCCACGAACTTTCCGGAAGAATTTTTCAATACTGCCGAAGGAATATCCAGTGCAAATGCATATTCCGAACCGATATACCCGATAGAGCCTTTGGTCTGGGAAATAATGCCTGCCACTCCGGGATTTCCTTTGGCTGCTATCCCCACCGGAAACTCCAGAGATTTTCCTCTTCCTATTTCCGTTTTCCATATTTCATCCGCTTTAGACATATAATCGGTAAACACATACGTGGTACCACTCCCGTCTGAACGATAAACCGGAGTAATAGCCAAATTTGGAAGATTTATATCCGGATTTACCTCTTTGATCTTCGGGTCGTTCCAATGAGTTATTTTTCCTCTGTAAATTTCGGAAATTAATTCAGCGGTTAATTTGAGATTTCTGATCTCCGGTAAATTAAACGATAAAACCACCGCCCCTATTGCTGTAGGAATATGTATTACTTCTGCTCCCATTTCTTTAAGTTCATCATCAGAAAGAAAAACATCCGTAGCACCAAAATCTATCGTCCGATCCTTTAAACTACGAATACCGCTCCCACTTCCGGTAGCTCCGTAGGTTACATCATTTCCGGTTTTCTTCGTATAATCCTTAAAAACAATAGTATAATACGGTTCCGGAAAAGTAGCCCCTGCACCGGAAAGCTTAACTTGTCCTTTTTTTTCGGAATTACATGCTGTCAGTACAAGCAAAACACTAAACCATAAAAGAGTTAATTTTTTCATTCTGATAATTTTTTAATTGCAATATTAGGGGTAAGTCGTAACAATATTGTTACGATAATGTTTCGTTTCTGTTAAGTTTTCCGGGTCGTATTTTTTAATCCGTAAAAAAGAAAATCCGTACTTTTAACGAAAAATTAAACTATGACAACTCTGGAAATTTTAGCTAACATTCTACGGGCACATGAGTTGAATATCTTAGAATATAAAGACTGGATTCTGGTCGATGAGCAGCTTCCTGCCATCAGCGCTTCCACACGGGAATATAAAGAATACGAAAAGGGCGCTAGCATACGTCTGGACATCACCCTGCTTCTGGGAAATAAAAAGGTGATCCGGGAAAGTTTTGAGGGAATAGGTAAAGATGAAATATCGGCAACACAAAATGCTTTTCAGAATTTTGCGGCAAATTCCCTGTATGTACTTTTGTCGGCATTCTGGCAGGTGAAAAATGAAGAACAAACAGGGGTTGAAGAATGGGATATACAAGGAAATTTATGGAATGTATACATAGGAAATTTCGGATGCAAGGGAGATTTTAACATTCCCCATGATTTATTCAAAACTATCGAAGAACAGATTCAGAAGGAAGATCTGAAGGAAGATATTTACTGGCTCCAGTTCTATTATGCCAACATCAACGGGAAAGAAAAAATAATTGAAACTTTGAAAAATAACGAAAACTGGCCGGAGCTTCTAAACAAAATAAAAAATGTTGACTGGGATGATTCGGACAAGTTTTACAGCCTCCGCAATTTCATCATCTTAAAACGAAAATAATACTCCTTTAAATCAGGTATTTGACTAAACTTTGTATATAAATTCAGAAGACTAAATCACGAATATTTTTATAAAGGTATCTGAATGTTAAAAAAATAAAAATCGGGTTTAAACATAGTAAAAACCGATTTTGTTTTATAAATAGAATTTCCGAAAATTTACTGATGGATGGTTCCTTGTCTTTCCGGATGACTTTTAGGTTTGAAAACAAACGGAAATAAAATAAATATCACCAATGAATATCCGGCGAACGTAAACCAGGTATTAGTCCAGTTCGTTATGCCGTCTGTTGTGAAATGCTCAACTATCCAACCGCTTCCGTAGCTTCCGATAATTGCTCCCAAGCCATTGGTCATAATCATAAACAAGCCTTGTGCGCTGGATCGGATGCTTTTATCCGTTTCGCTTTCTACAAACAGAGAACCGGAAATATTGAAGAAATCAAAAGCCATTCCATATACAACCATGGACAAAACAAGCAGGTAAAGTTTATCTTCAGGGTTTCCTAATCCGAATAAACCGAATCGCAGGAACCAGGCAAACATACTAATCATGATTACTTTTTTAATTCCGAATTTTTGCAAGAAAAAAGGAATCAATAAAATACAGAGAGTCTCTGATATTTGAGAGATAGACAATAAAAGATTAGGGTGCTGTACACCGAAAGAGTCCGGATAGGTTGTTTTAAAACTGTCCAGAAAAGGTCCTCCAAAAGCATTGGTAATTTGAAGGGAACAACCCAGCAACATGGAAAAGAAGAAAAATATAGCCATTTTTTTTCTTTTAAACAGAACGAAAGCATCTAACCCTAAGGCGGTAACCAATCCTTTATTATTTTCATTTTTAGAAGGAAGCGTAGCAGGCATGGTAAATGAATACAGAGCCATAATAATTCCTGCTCCGGCGCTAATAAAAAGCTGAACGGGATTTCTGGCAAATCCTAATAGATCTACCGCCCACATGGCGGCAATGAAACCCACAGTTCCCCAAACCCGAATAGGGGGAAAGTCGGTAACCGTATTTAATCCGTGTTTCTCCAATGCGTTGTAGGAAACAGAATTAGTTAGTGAAATAGTAGGCATGTAAAAACAAGTATGTAGGAGTAATAACGGATAGAAGAAATGATACCCCTTAACCTGAGATGCCAGAATTAAAAACAGGGCAGCAAGAATATGACTTATGCCTAAAACTTTTTCGGCATTTACCCATCGGTCGGCTATAATTCCCAACAACCCCGGCATAAAAAGAGAGGCAATTCCCATAGTGGCGAAAAGACTCCCAATTTGTATTCCTGTAAATCCCAGTCCCCCTTCACTCAGGGGCAATCCGGCATATCCTCCTAGAGAAATCAGCCACGAACCCCATACAAAATATTGTAAAAAAACCAGGATAATTAAACGTAATTTAATACTCATTTCATTTGAATTTTTGTCGCCACTAAGGTACTAATTATTTCCCATGAGCAGCAGCGTCACGTACATGATATTTATAGCCTCTTAGCGTGAATCCGGGGTTAGGCACATTTTAATCCGATGATAAGAAAAGTCATTCCTGAACAAGAATACCCTATCTTATAAAGATACGAAAAAAATTTCTTTCCCCCAATGTTCTTTTTGAAAAAATTAAGGGTTCAAATGCTTTCTGAAATTATTTATAAATTTTTGTTATAATTGAGCTGCATTTGATGCTGAAATCCGTGATCCTAAAAATAGTATCCGGATTGAAGAATGTGGCAAAAAAGTCATACTTTTGCAGCACCAAATAATCTTTCATATTTTATGAATTACAAATTAAGCATTAAGCAATTATTGCTCAGATTGTTGCTTTTAGTTTTTTGTTATCAAATTTGCAGAGGAATTTTTTATCTGTTTAATAAAAACCATTTTACAAATGTAGATATAATCGAATTTCTGGGAGGCATACGTTTTGACCTAGCTGCTATCTTTTTCAGTAATATTTTGATAGTGGTATTAAGCACGATTCCCGGAAATTTCAAGTATAAAGAAAAATATCAGAAAGTTTTGAAAGTTTTATTTTTCTTGACGAACGCTCTTTTTATAGGAACAAATGTTATTGACATTAAATATTATGAGTTTACCAATAAGAGAAGTACTTATGCCTTAATCACAGCTTCCGGGATGGAGGGAGATATTCTTAGATTGATTCCTGTGTTTATTTTAAATTATTGGTACTTGTTTTTAGGCTATATTTTTGCCATGTATGGTTTCTGGAAGTCTATTCCCGAAGTTTCTTTCACGAATGACAAGGAAAAGGGATTTAAAGGAATTTTCATCAGTTCTCTGGGGTTTTCCTTTTTTGCAGGATTGGTTATTATATTTGGAAGGGGAGGATTCCAGAGAGCGCCTATAAAAACCGTGGATGCTATCAATTATGTCTGTTGTCCTCAGAACACGGCTGTGGTATTGAATACGCCTTTTACTATTTTCAGGACTATTTCAAAAAAAGATAATCTGAAAAGAAAAAATTATTTTGAGCAGAATCAGGTAAATGCCGTATATCAACCTTTTATCGAATTAAAATCCGAAGGAAACTTTACCAAAAAGAATATTGTAATCATTATTTTAGAAAGTTTCGGAAAGGAAAATATTTATCAACAAATTAATGGTAAGAAGTTAACTCCGTTTCTCGATTCCCTGCTTGCACAAGGTCGATATTATACCCGGGCTTTCGCCAATGGTTTAAAATCCATAGATGCGGTTCCGTCGGTGATAACCTCTATTCCCTGTTTGATGGAAGTTTCGTATATCTCTTCTCCATATTCCTTTAATAAGGTGGATGGATTTAATACCATACTGAAAAAAGAAGGATACAATACCGCTTTTTTTCATGGGGCGTTTAACGGAAGTCAGAACTTTAACGAATTTGCACGTATAGCGAAATTTGATAAATACTACGGAAAAAATGAATACTCCGGAAAAGATGGATACGATGGAGTCTGGGGTATATTTGACGAAGAATTTCTACAGTTTATGGCTAAGGAATTAAACACGTTTAAACAACCTTTTTTCTCAACGGTTTTTACGATCTCATCGCATTCGCCTTATACGATTCCTGAGAAATATAAAGATAAATTTCCCAAAGGGAACAGGGAAATACATCAATCGGTGGCTTATAGTGATTTTGCTTTAAAGAAATTTTTTGAAACAGCCAAAAAACAATCATGGTACAATAATAGTGTATTTATAATAACTCCGGATCATACGAGCAGAGAAGATAAATCGGATTACTACAATACCGAGATAGGAAATTATTCCATACCTGTATTACTCTTTGATCCTTCCAATCCGAAATTAAACGGTACGGATGATAAATTATTAGGACAAATAGACATTTTGCCGGAAGTTTTGAACTATCTGAATTATAAGGGAACCTTTTTTTCTTTTGGAAATTCTCCGGAAAGCAACGACAGAGTAGTAGCCAATTATAATGAGGGCATATACAGATTTTTAGTAAATCGTTTTTATGTAGAATTTGACGGAAATAAAATATTAAATGTGTATGACCAAAAGCAAGATAGCTTATTACAGAACAGATTGACAAACTATCCCGAAGAAAAACTAGAATCTAAGATAAAGGCTTATATACAACAATACAATAACAGATTGATAGATAATAAATTATCCATTTATTAAAATTCCAAATCTACCACAAAACCTTCGTGGCTTCTTATGTTGAAGACAAGATTATTGTCAAAAAGTAAATATTGACCTTTGATTCCCGTCAGATTTCCTTCAAATTCGGGATTCTTTTTAAGACTGACTGATTTTATTGCCAGCGGATAGGCATATATAGGATAATGAAGTTGAGTAACCTGATTATCTTCTACTATAAAATGTTGCAGTTCTTCGGGGATGAAATCCAACAATTCCATTTTTTTTTCAGGTAGATCCACAAAAGGAACATTTTCACTTAGCATTTTCCGGTAATTGGTTTTATCTGCAATATGTTTTTTAAGAGCTACTTCTATTACTCCGGCGTCGTATCTGTTTTGAGTTTCAGCCAATTTTACGGCATATTCCGCTCCCTGATCGATCCAACGGGTAGGTATTTGCGATTTTCGGGTCACTCCTACTTTTAATCCCCCGGAGTTAGCCAGATAAACAACGTGTGGCTGAAGCTGAATTTGAGTTTCCACTTCCAAATCACGGTCTTTTTTACCCAAATGAGCCGTAGAAAGTTCCGGTCTTATAACCCACTCCCCGACATAAGGGGAACTGAAATAACATTCTCTGCAATATCCCATGGCAAAAATTTCCTTATCCTTTCCGCATCCTAAACATTGATAATGATTAAAACGAATTTTGATATTTTTATTTAATAATTGATTTATAATAATGATTTCCTCATTGAAATTCAGGTAATATTGAATAGGATTCTCATTTTCAGTTATCATTTTAGTCAGAAGTCCGGTAATTTTCATGCCTGTTATGTTTGGTAAAAAAAGTCTGTAACTCTCATACAAAGATAGAAATATACCATAACTTCGGACGTATAAATTAGATTTTTGATTTTCGGAAGGTAATATTCCGAATTTTTTGTTCCGAAAAGAAGATGACGGAGAAATCCAGTCGGGACTAGATATACAGCCGAAATTTGTAAATATCTATCCGAAATGATGAAAGATACCAATCTATAAAATTATTTCCTGTCAGGCATTGCTGATTAAGCCTGTTTTTTCATGTCTTTCAGATAACTATAGTTTTGAAAATCAATTATTTACTATCTAATTTCTACTAAAACACACACATGTTCGGCAATACCATAATCACAACATGATAAAAATTATTATAAAAATAATTTAGATTTTTATAGTTTTTTTTATAACTTTACCCATGTTATTTTTTAATATCAGATTGAAATTATTTAATGATATACATAAACATTATGAAAAAAAGTTTATACAATTTTTGTACAATTTTTATAGGACTGGCAGTATTTATGATTTTCACAGGTTGTAGTAGTTCAAAAAAGGTATCAGAAAATAGACAGGAAAGTGAGGAAATAAAAGCGGAAAAACCAATAAATACAGAAAAATCAAAAGAGAAAAGTGTAAGTTCTCCGGCAAAAATAAATAGAATAGCAGTCTATTTTGGAGATGACAGCGTTACAAAATGGAGATTAGCAACTCTGAATTCTCAAAAAGCTACCGATCTATACGGTGTTTTACCCATGATGAGATTCGATAATCCCTGGAAGCAAATTTACGGAACTACCGGATGTAATAAATTTACTGCCTATTACGCAAATCTTGACGACATTTTTTCCATATCAAGAATTTCTGCAACAGGACTTAAATGTAATAACGGAGATGAATCCCTGTTCTTAGATGCTTTGAAAGAGATAAATGAAATTAAAGAAGAAAATTCCATTCTTTATCTTTTAAAGAACGGTCAGGAAGTTTTAACTTTTGAAAAATATTAAGTTGATTAGTTCAAAATAAGTTTACGAAATTAAACAAAATGAATTCAGGAGGCTGTCTGAAAAGGTACGGACAGCCTCTTTTTGTTTTCTTTTTTCAGGTCTGTTATTTTACGTCATTTCAAGTATTTAATCCAGAGAAGTTGATCTTATTTTTTTAAAACCGTATCTTTTCGCAAACGAATTTTGATGCTGTTGAGGTTCTCATAAGGTCTTTTTGTTTTTGTAAATAGACGCGAAAACAAGATAAATAACAGTGTGGAAAATTATCGCATTTTGACCGTTCTGCCGGCTTTTCCAACTTTTTTAGTTATTTTTACAGAAATTTTAAGCCCTGATGAAAATAACTTCCCAAACAAAAATATTTATTATTTGTCCGGCGGGGAAGTCAACCGGAGGACCTGAAGCATTACATCAATTATGTCATAAGTTAAGGCATGTTTTAGGATATGATGCGAGAATGGTTTACATTAAAAAAAAATTCCTGAGAAATTCCAAACCCGACGTTTACTCTGTTTATAAAACAGAAAAAGCAAAAAAAATAATAGACAATAAAGAAAATATACTTATAATTCCGGAATCCCTTACTCATTATATTTATGAATACCGGAATATCCAGAAAGTGGTATGGTGGCTGAGTGTGGATTTTTATGCAATTTGCATGAAAAACAGACAAGAAAAAAGGTTTAAATTTTATTTTTCCAAATATATACAAGGTAAAAAAGAAGTAAAGGAATACCTGTTGGAAGATCTCCCTGATGTTTACCATTGGGCACAATCGTACCGGTCTTTTTTGTATCTTCTAGATCACGGCATAGCCAAAGAAAAAATAAAAAGAGTATGCGATTATATGAACCCGCTTTTCTTAGAAAGAACTCAACGGGATGCATCTATGGAAAAAAAGCAGAACATTATACTTTATAACCCTAAAAAAGGAAGAGAAGAAATAGAATCCATAAAGGAAAAGTGTATAGACTATCAATGGATCCCTATTCGGGGAATGACTCCGGAACAGGTTTCAGATACGATGAGAAAAGCCAAATTATATATTGACTTCGGATATAATCCCGGAAGAGACAGAATGCTCAGAGAATCCACCCTGATGAAATGTATAATTATTTCCGGAAAGAACGGGTCTTCAAAATATCAGGAAGACTTAAACATTCCGGAAGCATATAAATTTGAATACTCCCGGGACATAATTCCGAAAATAGTTACTAAAATTCACGAGGTGATAACCAATTATGAACGCTGCATTTCAGATTTCATACAATATTCTCAGGAGACTCTGGAGGAAGAAAAGAATTTTGAAAAACAGTTAGAAACAATTTTTAATTATAATAATTAATGGATAATAAAGAAAGTTTTGGAGTTAATCTGACAGGTTTTTTTCGGGCAGAAATTGGCTTTGGAGAAGCTATTAGAGGAAATTTAAAAGCTTTGCAGGAAGTAAACGTAAAGACCAAGGCAGTTAATTTTAATCTTAATCTAAAGCATAGGCTGAATGATGATTCTGTTGATACTGTTGAAGATAATATATATCCGGTAAATATTGTTCATGTAAATATGGATACTATCTGGCAGTTTTTAAAGGAAAAATCATCCGACTTTTTTAAAGATAAGTACAATATAGGTTATTGGGCATGGGAGATGGAAGATTTTCCGGAGAAATATTGCGAAAACTTTGCTCTTTATGATGAAATATGGACTTGTTCCAAATACTGTTTGGATTCCATATCTTTTAAATCGCCTATACCGGTAGTAAATATTCCACATCCGATAGACATAAAAGAAGCAGATATAAATACTGAATATGATTCCGGTTTATCAGATAAGGAAACATATAAATTTTTATTTATCTTTGATTATAATAGTTCCATTGTCCGTAAAAATGCTTTCGCAGTTATAGAAGCTTTTGAAAAAGCTTTTGGAAAAGAAGACGGACGGGTTAGTCTTATTTTAAAAACATCTATTCCTTCCCATTATACAGATGATAAAAACAGGTTGATGAGCAGGATAAAAGATTTTAAAAATATTATTTATAAAGAAGAAATGTTGCGGAGAGGAGATTTATTATCGTTGATTTCCCAATCAGACTGTTATGTTTCGCTACATCGATCAGAAGGATTCGGACTTACTGTTGCAGAAGCTATGGCCTTGGGAAAACCTGTGATAGCAACAGGATATTCAGGAAATATGGAATATATGAATGTAAATAACTCTTTTCCTGTTAAGTATAAGATGGTTAAATTAGAAAGAGATTTAGGCCCTTTGTTGAAAGGAAATTATTGGTCGGAACCCGATGTGGAACACGCTTCAGAAATGATGAAATTTGTTTTTGAAAACCAGGAATATGCAAAAGAAATAGGGACAAAAGCAAAAAGAGATATACAACAAAACTTTTCACCGGAAACAATAGGTAACAAGATGAAAAAACGGTTAGATATAATAAAAAAAGAAATAATACCATTGAAAAATCAAACTGAATATAAGCAAAAAATAGTTGAAATACAAGCAGAAAATGTCTTATTAAAACAAAGAGTGCTTTATTTAGAAAAATCACTGTATAATAAGTTAAGAAAAAATGTAAATAATTTGTTCAGTAAATTAAAAAGAAAGAAAAACTGATACTTTCTCTGGTAATACTATAAATTTATGGAAAAATTAGCAATTATAGTTCAAAGATACGGGAAAGAGATTAATGGAGGAGCAGAACAACATGCCCGATTATTAGCAGAACGTTTAAAAAGCAAATATGAAGTGGAAGTTATGACAACCTGTGCTTTAGAGTATACAAATTGGGACAATTATTATCCGGAAGGAACAGAAATAATTGATGATATTAAAGTAAGAAGATTCAAATCAAAAAAAAAGGATAATAAAAAGTCCCATAAGTTATCCAGACACCTTGCCAAACATATTGAATATAATACAAGGAAAATTACCCCATTTAATTTTTTATATCTGATTATCAATCGATTGATATACAATTATTCTCCCTCAATTTTTCATGATTGGCTGGAAAATCTGGGTCCTTTGTCATTAGATTTGGTGGATTATATCAAAGAGAATAAAAATAATTATAAAAGTTTTATTTTTTTTACCTACTTATATCATCCTACCAATGAAGGAATCCGGGAAGTTGCAAATAAAAGTATTTTAATTCCTACTGCGCACGATGAAACACCGTTTTATTTTAAAGGATTTAATGATTTGTTTTCTCAGCCTAAATTTATTATGTATAATACCCTTTCCGAAAAACGATTAGTAGAAAGGATTTATCCGCAAACTAAAAAAATAAATTCTGATGTTGCAGGATTGGGCTTTGATAAATTGATATTTCCAAAAAATAAAAATAATCTGGGATTTAAGTATTTTATTTACATTGGAAGAATAGAAGAAAACAAAGGGTGTAGAGAATTATCAGGTTTTTTTACGAAATTTATTCAAGATTATGATAAACAGTTAAAACTTGTTATGGTAGGAGAAAAATTTATGGAGACGAAAATTTCTGAAGATATCATATTTACAGGTTTTGTAAGTGAAGAAGAAAAGTGGAATTATTTACAGAATGCAGAAGCATTAATCATTCCATCCTTTTACGAAAGTCTATCTATGGTAACATTAGAAGCCATGTCTTTTGGAAAACCTGTATTGGCAAATGAAAAATGTGAAGTGCTGAAAGATCATATATTAGCGAGTGAAGCAGGTTTTTTATATAGCGATTATCAAGGATTTGCATTGCAGATGCAAAAAATAGTAGAATTATCAGATTTGGACAAAAAGAAATTAGCAGAAAAAGGTAAAGCCTATGTAGATAAAAATTATCAATGGAATAGCATTGTAAACAAATTCGAAAAAGCTATTAGGTATATTACTGGCAATTATTAAGTAAATAATAATTATGAATAAAAAAATAAATATTTTATATTTTTTTTCAGAAAATCCTTTGTTAAGAAATGCGGGTAACAAAGCGAGAGCTTTAAAATTATTAGAATATTTTAAAGAAAGAAACTTTAATGTAGATTTTGTAAGCTATAATATGGTTGATTACCAAGAAGACATACAACAAGAAAGTCAAAAACTGGTAAATTCAGAGTTAGCCGACAGTGTTACTGTATTAATAAGAAAACCTTCAAAAAATAATAAGGTTAAATATTGGCTATCATATAAGATCCCTAAGCTCTTTTTCAAAAAAAAAGGCAAGTTTAACAGGATTCCGTTTTACATAGAGAAAAACTTCAGGAAATTATGTAGAGAAAAACAATACGATTACATAATAATCTCATATGTCTATAATATGGGGCTTTTAAATAAAGTTGATGTAAAAGGAGCGAAAACAATTATAGATACCCATGATTTTTTAACAGCAAATTATTTGGCAGAAGAAAATATTTCTTTAGGAAGTTATTTTCAGGAAGAAATAAACATATTGAATAAAGTAGACCAGGTTTGGGCTATTTCCAGTGATGAATATTATATATTTAGCCAGTTTTGTAAAAATGAAGTAAGATTAATTCCTTTTTGGGAAGACGAGCACATTTCTGAAATAAATTTAGATAAAGAGTATGA
This sequence comes from Flavobacteriaceae bacterium, assembly GCA_031276535.1. Lineage (GTDB taxonomy): Bacteria > Bacteroidota > Bacteroidia > Flavobacteriales > Weeksellaceae > Apibacter. Next base: position 12,020 of record JAISMV010000032.1, on the reverse strand, counting down.
TTTACTATATGTGGCTAGTGATAATCCGCATAATATAAAATCATGCCAATGGTTTTTCACCAAAGTATATCCGTTATTACCAAAATCTTTAAAAATTTTGGTAATAGGTAAAATAACCAATCATATAGATGATTATAAAAATGTTACCAAACTGAACCATGTAGAAAGATTGGACGAATATTATCAAAAATCAGGAATAGCAATTTGTCCGATGCTTACCGGTACCGGAATAAAAATTAAAGTGATGGAAGCGTTATCGTATGGGCTGCCGGTAGTTTGTACCCTAAGAGGAATTGACGGACTTTCCAACAAAACACACAATGGATGTTTAGTGACAAATGAAGAAAAAGAATTTGCAAATTATATTGTTAAACTCTTGGGGAACTCCGATTTTTATTTAAAACACAGTATAGAAGCCCGGGAATTTTTCAGAGAAAACTACAGCAAGGATATTTGTTATAAAAAGTTAGATTCTGTTTTTAAAATATAGACTCATTATTATCTTTATTTTTTTTCAATTCTCCCAAAATTAATTTGTAACTTGCTTCTATGTTGTATATAATTGTAATCATTTGTTTTATAGCATAATACACAACTTTTTATGGATTGTACACTTTTTCATGATACACTACGGAGCAATAGCAAAGTTTAAGATTATATTTAACCATAACATATGTTTAGAAATTTTTTCACAAAAAGAAAAAGGATAAATAATTTAAAAAATAACAGAATTAAAATAAAAGTCAATCAATACGATATAGATTTTTTTAATACAAACCTTATTAATTTTGTTCAAAAGAAAAATCCAAAGGTCAGCATTATTATTCCTGTATATAACCAAATAAAATTCACATTAAATTGTTTATACTCTATTCAAAATAATATAGAAAACATTGATACTGAAATTATTGTCATTAACGACAATAGTACGGATGAAACATTAAAATATTTAGAAAAGATTCAGGGAATTCAGATTATTACCAATCAGGAAAACAAAGGATTTCTATTGAACGTAAACGAAGGAATAAAGAAAGCGAAAGGCGAATACATTTATTTGCTCAATAACGATACAGAAGTACAATCAGGTTTTTTAAGCAGTTTGTTGAACGTTTTTAACAGTAAAAAAGATGTAGGAGCTGTTGGCTCTATGCTTATTTTCCCCGATGGTTTACTTCAGGAAGCCGGATGTAAAATTTATAAGAATTGCATAATCAGGAGCATAGGAAGGTTTTGTTCCGCAGATTTTCCAATGTATAACTACTTTAGAAAAGTAAGTTATTGCTCAGGCTGTAGTCTTCTGTTTAAAAGAGTGAATAAAAGTGGTGAACTTAATTTGTTAGATGAAATATATGCTCCCGCATATTATGAAGAAACAGATCTATGTATGCGGTTAAAGTATGAACAAGGATTAAACGTCTATTATCAGCCTGAATCCAGAATTGTTCATTTTGAAAGCATTTCGTATTCCGGAAAAGATTTGGAAAGCACTAAAAATTATTTAATGAAGAAAAATGAAAAAATATTTTTAGATAGATGGGGAGATAAATTTTCTGAAACCTTTGAAAATGATTCTCAAGATGAAAAAATAGACCCTAATAAACCTTCTGTGTTGTTATTGGAAGAAGTAATACCTACGTTTGATCATGATCCGGAAGCCAATCGCTTTACGGAAATTGTCAGGAATTTAATAGAGCATGATATTAAAGTTTATTTGGCGCTATCCCGTTTTGATCAGGGTTATGCTCCTTCATATGTATCTCATTTTGAGAATATGGGAGTACAGGTAATAAGAGAATACATCAATCATAAAAATAAAATAGTAAGTGAAAAGAAACAAATTAAGACTTTATCCTCAACAATAGATTATGTTTGGATCTTTAGACCGACAGGATTTAAGTATTGGTATCCTGTGATAAAAAAACATAAATTCCATGCCAAAGTAATTTATGATATGGTTGATTTGCATCATTTATGGTTTGAAAAAGAAGGAGAATCTCAAAAAATCACAAATAAGCAGAAGAAAAAAAATTTAAAAATGAAGAAACTGGAATATAGCATAATGCAAAAAGCTGATAAAGTTGTAGCTATAAATAATACAGAAAAAGACATTATAATAAATAACGGAATAGAAGAGGATAAAATTTTAGTTATAAATAACATTCATTCTATGAAAAGGATAGTCCCTGAAAATTCTTTTTCATAGAGCCTGTTTAAATTTTATTGCGATTATTTTTTATTGCTATTTTTGCGATGGATTTTTTGCTTTTTATTTGAAGATTTAACGGGCTAAATCAAGAAGAAAAAGTGAAAAAGACGCTCAAAAGAGCTTAAATAGAATGCAAAATATAATTAGAACCTAAAAATAAATAGTTGAATAAAATTTAAACAGGCTCATAAAGATGAGAAATAAAAAATTAGATTCTGTTTTTAAAATATAAACTCGTCTGAATTATAGCCAACATACTGTTTATGAATACTATGCAAGTTTAGCAGCATTAAAACTCATTCTATAATTATTTTTTTTAGTTTTTTATTGACAAAAAGTTTATTGCGTATTTGTAACAGAATATCATGCCCGGCTCTGGAAGGAATCATAATTTTCCGGATTCGGTCAATGCTTTTGATTTGAGAATGCAAAGAATAAAAGCCATACCCTTGTAAAACTCCGTTTTCAAAAAATAAAAAAGACTTCTCGCCTAATTTTCTTCCGGTATCTGTCAATAATAAATTTTTTTCCTTTAAACCTAATTCCGAAATAAATTGCTGTAGAGAATCATTTTTAGTAAGAGCAAAATCCTTTTCTTTTTCGGATAAAAAAGCTAGGGCTTTTTCCTGAGAAGAAAAAGTAAGAAGCGCCGATTTTTTATTCTTTGCACGAACAGGCGCTATAAATAACTTATTTTTAATGGGTTCTATAAAAATTCCGTATGTAGAAGAACTCGGTTTACTTACCGGTTTAAAATCCGGATGATTAAGTTTAACCTCATTCTGAACTTTTATAGCAGCTATAATTTCATTTCCCGTAAGTTCAAAGCTGATATTCTCGGTTTTTTCCCGTAAGCTCCATAACCTTTGACTTTTTCCGGTAAATAATTGCCTTATCTTATTAGATATATTTGAACTGTTATCGATATAGATAATTTTGCCTTTTTCATCATGAAAATAAAAAACCCCCGTTTCCTGAGGAAGCCCCTCCAGCAGTAAAAGTATTTTTTTATTTAAAGAAGAATGTTTTATCTGCTTAATAAAAGACTGGATAATATTTTTGTGAGTATCTTTTGCCAGCAAAAGCTGAAACAATTTCACCGTAGCCCGGGCATCGCCATGAGCCCTGTGCCTGTCACTCAGAGGGATTCCCAGAGAAATACAAAGCTTTCCTAAAGAATAAGAATCCACGTCCGGAATGAGATTTTTACTCAACGTGATAGTATCTAAAGTTGGTCTTTGAAAATCGAATCCCAAACGAGAGAATTCCGCACGAATCACCCGGTAGTCAAAAGTAACGTTATGCCCCACTAAAACGGCATTGTCCGTTATTTCTACCAATCTCTTAGCCAATTCATAAAACTTAGGAGCCGTTTTTACCATTTTTTTGGTAATTCCGGTAAGTTTTTGTACATAAAAATGAATTTCTTTCTCAGGATTAACCAAAGAAATAAAAGTATCCGTAATTTTCTCTCCATCAAACCGATAAACTGCAATTTCTATTATACCCTCCTCATTATATTTACCCCCTGTTGTTTCTACGTCTAAAATAGCATAATCCATACTTTCTTACTTTCCAAATAAAACTGTTATTTTCTTTAATTCCTGAATCCCTAAAAATATCTCATTTATTATCAGATATATAGGGATCCAATTCCTCAACAAACGACCTCTTCATAACAAACAATCACTCACGAACTACAAGCTCGTAAAGTTAAATATTTTTGCAAATTGGCAATGCCGGAATGATAAATAAACACTAATGTAGTGAAAATAAATGAACTAAAAAAGAAAACTAAAAAAATTTACCCTCTTTTCAAAGTAATTTTGGTTATTTTTTTGTACTTTGTAAACTTTATCATTATTTTGTAAAACAATTTATAAAATTAAGATAACTGTACTGATGAAGATTAAAATCATTAATAAGTCCAGACATGAACTTCCGGAATATAAAACAGCTTTTTCGGCAGGTATGGATTTAAGAGCAAATTTGGATGAACCGGTGGTATTGAAACCCTCAGAAAGGAAAATAATCCCTACCGGATTATATCTTGAAATTCCTCCCGGATACGAAGGACAGGTACGCCCCCGAAGCGGTTTAGCATTTAAACACGGAATAAGCTGCCCCAATTCACCGGGAACCATAGATGCAGATTATCGGGGAGAATTAGGGGTAATAGTAATTAACCTGTCCAAAGAAGATTTTACTATCAATGACGGCGAGAGAATTGCCCAACTGATCATCGCCAAACATGAAACAGTAGTTTGGGAAGAAGTGGAAAAACTGAGTGATACGGTCAGAGGAGAAGGAGGATATGGAAGTTCCGGGGTCAAATAGCCATTATTTTGTTGAAAATTAAACAAGTATTTTACTAATTACTTTTAAATTAAAAAAACATGAAAATCATAGTTCCCATGGCAGGCAAAGGATCACGCCTGAGACCTCACACCCTGACAGTTCCCAAACCCTTGATTCCCATAGCAGGAAAGCCTATTGTACAAAGATTGGTAGAAGATATAGCCAAAGTAGTAGATGAAAAAATTGATGAAATAGCTTTTATCATAGGAGATTTTGGAACGGAAATAGAAGAAAAATTAAAAAACATTGCAGAAAAATTAGGAGCAAAAGGTTCCATTTACCATCAGTTAGATCCCTTGGGAACTGCGCATGCCATACATTGCGCCCGGGAAAGCATGACCGGCCCCATTATCATAGCCTTTGCAGACACTCTGTTTAAAGCAGAATTTCAATTAGACAAACATTCCGATGGAGTTATTTGGGTTAAAAAAGTAACTAATCCGGAAGCCTTTGGAGTTGTTAAACTGGATGAATACGGGGTAATACGCGATATAGTAGAAAAACCCAAAGATTTTGTTTCAGATCTGGCCATCATCGGAATCTATTATTTTAAAAATGCGGATAATTTATTGGCGGAAATCAATCACCTGATTGATAATAACATCAAAGCAGGTAATGAATATCAGCTTACGGATGCTCTGGACAATCTGAGAGCCAAAGGAGCAAAATTTACCTTAGGCAAAGTGGATGACTGGATGGATTGTGGAAACAAAGACGCAACAGTAGAAACCAATTCCAAGGTTCTAGGATACGAAAAAGAATCCGTATCCGTATTTCCCGCAAGTGCAAAAATCGAAAACAGTCTGATCATTCCTCCTTGTTTCGTCGGAGAAAACGTAGAAATAATAAATTCAAGAATAGGACCTTATGTATCTTTAGGAAATGGTACTAAAATTGATAGAAGTAACATTGAGAATTCTTTAATACAAGAAGACACTCTTATCAGTTGCGGAAACCTAAGCAATTCTATGATAGGAAATTCCGCAAAATACCTGGGAGTGGCCAGTACTTTAAGCTTAGGCGATTACAGCGTATTAGAAACTAAATAACACAAATGAAAAAATTAGTATACATAATCTTAGGGGTAGTTGGTTTGATTTCCTGTAGTACACAAAAAGGAGTCTCTGTGAAGGAAAAAGAGATTACGTATGAAAGCCCGGACGAAGAAAAACTCTTTCAGGAAATTCAAAAACCGATAGAATTTTCCACCTTAAAAATAAAGGCAATCACAAATATTGAAACAGACTCCCAATCTCAGTATCCCTCGGTTGGAGTTACCTTGTACATAGACAAAGGAAAACAAATTTGGGCGAATGCCACATTAGTGTTATCCCTTGCACGCGCGTCCATACTCCCTAAAGGATTTAAAATGTATGAAAGAGTCGGAAAAACCTATGTGGATTCTGATTTTGAATATGTTAACAACATGTTGAAAGTTGATTTCATTGATTATCAAAGCATAGAAAATTTATTGATAGGAAAAATATTTTTTCCCGTCAATCCCGATGACTTTATAACATCTATACAGGACAACCAGTATGTTCTGACCTCCGTTAACCTGATAAAGGCAGGTTCGGGAAAAAATTTAGGAAGTTTTTCAAGAAAACTGACTTTCGATTCGGATTTTAATCTCCGGCAGATAGTCGTAGAAGATAAATCAAGAAACACGTATCTTCAAATAGACTACACTAATTATGTAAATATTGAAAACACAATTTTGCCGGAAAATATTAAAATTTTCATAAAAGAAAAGAAAGAGACCAAAATTTCGTTAGATTATAATAAATTTGAATTTACTAAGATGGACACTCCTTTTGAAATACCAAAAGGATATACTCAAAGAAAAATTAACTGATGAATAATAAAAAATTTTTATACGCCTGTTTGTTCTTATTCATAAATGTAATAATTTATAGTCAACAGCCATATAACAAGGAAACTTTGCAAAAACAAAGCGCCCAGTTGAGGCATGAGATTACGGAACTTAACAAAGCTCTTACAACAAATAAAACCGAATCCAAAGCTTCGATTATTTACATAGCGAATCTAAACAAGAAGATCAATGTCAGAGCACGACTTATCACTAATATTAGAAAAGAGTCTAAAGTATTAGATGATGAAATATACCTTAATCAATTAAAAATAAACAAACTAAAGCGAGAGCTTCAGGAGTTGAGGAAGAATTATGCAGACGTACTAATACGATCGTATAAGAACAAATCGGTACAAAATAAAATATTGTTTATTCTTTCTTCGGATAACCTGGCTCAAGCTTTCCGCCGTATAAAATATTTACAAAAATATTCAGAATATCAAGACAGGAAAGTAGCGGAAATTAACGAAAAACAACAACAAATTCTACTCGTTATCGAAATCAGAGAAAAAGCGAAAAAAGATAAGCTGCATGTTCTGGCACAACAACAAGCTCAAATAGGACAATTGAATGCGGAAAAGAAAGAAAAAGAAGTTGTTGTAGAACGGTACATGAAAGAACAAGGAGACCTGATAGCAAAAATAAAACAAAAACAAAACCAGAGACAGACATTGGAACGTCAGGTACAAGCGATTATAGCAGAAGAATTGAGAATAGTTAAAGCAAGAGAAGCCGAAGAAAAAAGAAAAGCCGAAGAAGCAGAAAGATTACGAAAGAAAACCATAGAAGAAGAAAGAGCCCGAAAAGCGTTGGAAGTTCAGAGAGCGGCAGAAAAACTAGCGGCAGAAAAAACGGCATCCGCAAGAAAAGCAGCGGAAGAAGCACTTGCAGCAAGAGCAGCTGCCGAAAGAGAAGCCAGCGACCTGACTGCTGCCAAACGAGCAGAAGAAACCAAAAAAGCAGCAGAAAGAGCCGCAGCAGAAAGAGCCGCAGCAGAGAAACTGGTTGCCAAAAAGGCTGAAGCAGCAAAAGCCGCAGAAGAAAAAGCAGTAGCTAAAAGAGAAGCATTAGGAGTATCCTCATCCGCAACATCCGCCTCTGAAACCATGTCCCGAAGTTTTGAAGCAAATAGAAAATCACTTCCGTGGCCTGTTTCCGGAACCATTGTTTCCGAGTTCGGAAGAACACCCCATCCGGTAGTACCCAACATCTATGTAGAACATCAGGGAGTAGAAATAGCAACATCGAAGGGAAGCCTGGCAAAAGCAGTATTTAACGGGACCGTAAGCCGGATTCTGATCATTCCCGGAGGAGGCAAAGCTGCCTTGATCAATCATGGAGATTATTTCACCCTTTATACCAATCTTTCTACCGTAATAGTATCCGTAGGAGATAAGGTAAAAGCAGGACAATCTCTAGGAAAAGTTTACACGGACGATACCAATACCACGCTTTTAGGATTTCAGGTTTGGAGAGGAACAGTACCCCAAAATCCGGCAAATTGGCTTTCAGGTATGTAAAAAACAAAGAAATTAACGCATTATAACTAAAAGTTATTTAAAATATTGTTACCTTTGGGGACATATCAAATCTAAAAAAAATAATTATGAGATTATTTGAGCATCCAATGTCCATTGTAATAATTCTGGTAGTAGTGTTATTATTGTTTGGAGGAAAGAAAATTCCTGAGTTGATGAGAGGATTAGGCTCCGGTTTGAAAGAGTTTAAAGATGCAACCAAATCAGAAAACGAAAAAAAGAAAGATTCCGCCTCTTCCAAAAAAGACGAATAAGATTTCTAATTTTCTAATTAAAAACTGCAAATAGTGAAGTTTACAGAAAAAGCTTGGCGAATTTTTAATCAAAGCATTCAGGATTACCATATAGAAGATAGTGTGTATCAGGAAGTTAAAAATCCTTATCCCGCAGATCAGATAGAACATCTGCTATACTTAAAGAATTGGATTGATACAGTTCAATGGCATTTGGAAGACATAATCCGGGATGAAAACATAAACCCCGTAGAAGCATTAAAATTAAAACGATGGATCGATAAATCCAATCAGGAGAGAACCGATCGCGTTGAGAATCTGGACAGTTGGTTTTTACAAAAATACAAAAACGTTACTACCCTACCGGATGCCCGGATCAATACGGAAAGTCCGGCATGGGCTATAGATCGTTTTTCCATATTGGCGTTGAAAATTTATCATATGCGGCAGGAAGTGGAAAGACCCTCCGCGACACCTGAACATAAAGCCAAATGTCAGGAAAAATTAACCGTTTTAGAGGAACAGTTCCAAGACCTATCTGCAGCCATTGAAGAATTATTGGAAGATTATCAGGCTGGAAGAAAATACATGAAAGCCTATAAACAGATGAAAATGTATAATGACGAAGAACTAAACCCCGTTTTATACAGCAAAAAATAGAATTTTCCTTTCTTAACATATCTTTATTCCCGTTCCGTCAATTAATTCGCGGCTAATTGCAAGTTGCCTGAATTTACTGTTTTTGGATTGCATTAAAAACGGGAAATTTACATTTTTGACATCTCAATGCTGGGAATTAGCCAAAAACTTGCAAATTATTTTTGAAAGAATTACGCAAATTACGTGATTTTGAAAATTTCTATGGCATGCCGGTTAAACCAAAATTGTCTTTGGCAGAAATATCAATAACCTGATCAAAAAAAGTAGGAAAAAGTTTTCTATCAACCGTTCAATTCTTATTTTTGCCTGAGAAATTAAATTTATATATGGGACGTGCATTTGAATATAGAAAAGCTACAAAACTAGCCCGTTGGGATAAGATGGCTAAACAATTCAGCCGTATAGGAAGAGAAATTGCCATTGCGGTAAAAACCGGCGGATCCAACCCCGAAGCCAACCCTGCCCTTCGTCGGTGTCTGCTTAATGCCAAAGGAGTGAACATGCCCAAAGACAATGTCGAACGGGCTATCAAAAAAGCTTCCGGTGCAGATGCTGAACATTATGACGAAATTACCTATGAAGGATACGGCCCCGGAGGAATCGCCATATTTTTGGAATGCACGACCAATAACACCACCCGAACCGTTGCCAATGTACGGGCTATATTTAATAAATTTGACGGAAATCTGGGTAAAAACGGAGAGCTTACCTTTATTTTTGACCGAAAAGGGATTTTTACTCTGGAAAAATCCCGTATTACCATGAACTGGGAAGATTTTGAATTGGAAATGATCGATGCCGGAGCGGAAGAAATAGAAGATGATGATGAAGAAAATGAAATTATCATAACTGTTTCCTTCGAAGACTTTGGCTCTATGAGTCATAAATTCGAAGAATTAAACATAGAACCTAAAAATGCCGAACTGCAAAGACTCCCCAACACTACCAAGGCTTTGCCTCTGGAACAGGCACAGATTATCATGAAAATGCTCGAAAAATTTGAGGAAGACGACGACGTTCAGCAGGTATTTCACAATATGGAGATCACGGAAGAGCTTCAACAGTCGATGAGTTAGGAATAAAATGAAACCCGGATGAAAATCTGATATTTGCAATCACCTGCTAATTAACCGGACTCAGCGTGTCAATAAATTTAGTGAGTAAAGCCACTAGTTTATCAAAAGCATAGAGAGACACTTCCGTATCATGAATATCATGATATCCGCTTTTACCGCCCAAAGTATAAATATAAAAACAAGGCACGCCCTTTTCGTAAAAAGGACAATGATCGCTGTTGCAGGCAGCACTTCTGATCTTAACCTGTTTTAAATAATTATACATATAATTTATATTTTCAAGTTTATTAAATTGTTTGGAAAATTCTTTCCCGTTAACCACCTGTATTCCCTCCTCCCCGGTGCCTACCATATCAAAATTAATTAGAAATTTGATTTTTTTCAAATCTATCACAGGGTGGGAAGTAAAATATTGAGAACCTTTCAGTCCGGCTTCTTCACCGGCAAAAGCAATGAATACCATATCGAAATCGGGTTTGTTCTTGGCATATATTCTGGATAAGGACAACAGCAAGGCAACTCCGCTGGCATTGTCATTAGCTCCCGGAAAAATAACATCATTGATTTTTCCTAAATGGTCATAATGAGCCGTTAAAACAATCAGGCTGTCTGAACGTTTTCCTTTTAAATATCCCACTACATTCTGCGCCTCAAAATCGGAAATAAATTGTGATTTCAAATCAATGGTTACCGATCTGATTTCCTCCGGAACAGACTGGCTGCTCACGAATAGATCCACGGTCGAGGTTTGTATGGGACTTAGAGTATGGATAAATTTCGAAGATGTGTGTTCTATAATCAGGGGAACGGAAACACCCAGCCCTCCACTACTTATAATCTGGGGAACATCGTGATAGAACTGATTGGCGGTGCTTTCCCTTATGATCATGTTTTCAGGAAACCGAACATCGGGAAAAACAACCGTATGATGATTAATCCTTTCCATCTCCCGGTCAAAGTAAGAACGATCGTCCCATTCAAATAAGCTGTCAATAACCGAAGTATCGAATACCAAAGGATGGAAAGTTCCCTGTAAGGAAGGAGAACCTGCCCCTACTAAATAGTCGGAACCGATTTTCAGTTCTTTTTCGTTAATCTTCAACTCACAACTTTCAATACGGTTTACAGGATAAGTAAAGGGTTGAAAATACGAATCATTCAGTTTTAAAAGTCCGTTTTTTTCGAACTGGCGGGCTATTTCCTCCGAAGCTTTTTTCATTCCGTCGTCAACATATCCCCGACCGGAAAACTCAGGAGAAGTTAATTTTTTAATTACCTGTTCGGCATAGTCCCTAGGACTTTGAGCAAAAGAAATTCCAAAACAAAAAACAGAAAAAGAGAGAAAACAGAATTTTAATTTTCTAAACATATTTAATTGGTTTCATCTTGAATGTACGGTTGAGAATCATCTGAAGGAATTCTGAAATTCACACTTAAAATGTAATAAGACCGTACCCGTTTACGATTGATTTTTGCCGGATTCCATCTCGCCTGAGTTTTTTGCAAAACCCGTATAATTTCATCCGCACAACCCGCCCCTATATCTTTTAAGATTTCAAAATTATTGATAGTTCCATTATTTTCTACTACGAACTTAACGATCACTCTTCCCTGTATATTTTTTAGGATGGCTTCTTCAGGGTATTCCAGATTGGAAGAAAGTATTTGGAATAATTGTCTTTTCCCCCCTTCAAACCCGGCTTTTTGGTCTACCTGATATTGATCATGTATTTCGCCTGTCCCGGCTCGTTTAACCTTTTTTTGTGCAGAGCAGGAAAACAGCAGGATAAAACCGGACAATAAGGCAAGAAATACAGATAACTGTTTTAACATGTTCTTTTATTATTAAGTTTTATAAGTCTGTATTTACTATAACGTAAACCTTATGGAAAATATGTAATTGAATATGATTTTTTTGAATTATTCCTTTTTAGCCATAACTAAAAATCATACCGGTTAATTTAGAGCCTGTTTAAATTTTATTGCGATTATTTTTTATTGCTATTTTTGAGATGGATTTTTTGCTTTTTATTTGAAGATTTAGCGGGCTAAATCAAAAAGAAAAAGTGAAAAAGA
>JAISMV010000070.1 GCA_031276535.1 Flavobacteriaceae bacterium | reverse complement strand
CTTTAATGTGTTTATGATGATTTATAATCAAACATCCATTTTGCTTTATTTTAATACAAATGTAAGGAGTTGTTTATCAAATAAAAATACCATAAATAGGGTATTTTTTGTCCGTTTATGAGCGCAACAACACAAAGTCTGAAATTTCCCCGGAATTAAATTATAAATAAACGAGTAGACACACTAAGAACATCGGAGTTGGCAATTAAAATATTCTGTGTCTGCCCTGATATATCGTAAAAACAGACTCAAAATATTGATAAAAGTTCTGTGTTTTTGCTATTCCGGCAGATATTCTACGGAAGATTAAAAATATTCTCCCCTGACAAAAAAGCCACTAAGCCGAATGCTATAATTTATTTTTAAGTACAAACTTCCTGCTTACTTCCAGAGTCTTTTCAATTTCTTCCTTTTTAATGCCATCAGAGATGAACCATGTTTCGTATCCGGATGGAGGTAAATAAATTCCGTTTTCCAACAGAAAATGAAAATAGGCATTGAATAACTCATGATCTGCACTTGCTGCATCATCAAAGTTCCGGACTTCATCTATTCCGAAAAACACGGTCATCATGGAGGAACACTGGTTAATGCACACCTGTATTCCCGCTTTCTCAAAAATATTTTTCAGTTCGTTTGTCAGCAATTGAGCTGTCGCGGTAATTCTATTGAAAAGGTCGGGGTCTTCTTTCAATAAAGAAAGCGTTGTAAATCCGGCTCTCATCGCTATCGGATTTCCTGAAAGTGTTCCTGCCTGATATACAGAACCTGTCGGAGAAAGATGATCCATGATCTCATTTCTTCCGCCAAAGGCGCCTACCGGCATTCCTCCTCCTATTACTTTGCCGTAGGTAACTATATCTGCATTCACGGCGAAAAACTCCTGAGCGCCTCCCATCTTTGCACGAAAGCCGGTCATTACCTCATCAAAGATCAATAATGCTCCGTTTTCATCACATAATTTTCTTAATTCTTCCAAAAATCCTTTTTCAGGAGGGACACATCCCATATTTCCTGCTATAGGTTCCAGAATGATCGCTGCGATTTCTTCCTTATTTTTTTCAAAGACAGATCTTACGGAATCCAAATCATTGTATTTCGCCAATAATGTGTCCTGTGCCGTTCCTGCTGTCACACCCGGGCTATTGGGATTTCCAAAGGTGGCGGCTCCGCTTCCGGCTTTTATCAGAAAAGAATCGGAATGTCCGTGATAACATCCTTCGAACTTGATGATCTTATTTCGGGAAGTATAGCCTCTTGCAAGTCGAATGGCAGACATACAGGCTTCCGTTCCGGAATTAACCATCCGTATCTTGTCTATATTCGGAACGGCATCTGCTATTAATCTTGCTATTTCTGTTTCCAGTTCGGTGGGAGTTCCAAAAGAAAACCCGCTTTTCAGCTGTTCTGTAACTGCTTCCACTACCCGTGGGTGGTTATGCCCTAAGATCATAGGTCCCCAGGAATTTATATAATCAACGTAGGTGCGTCCGTCTTCATCGGTCAAATAAGCCCCTTTAGCCGACTTCATGAAAACCGGAGTTCCTTTCACTGATTTAAATGCACGAACAGGAGAATTCACTCCCCCCGGTATATATTTTTGTGCTTCTTTGAATAAAGCACTGCTTCTCTGATATAACATTTATTTTTCTTTTCTGTTTTTTAGCGTTTTTTTCCCTGCAATAAAATTTTATCTCCTTTTTTAGGTTCTTGTCCGGGATGCATTAAGTTTCTCTTATATAATTCGAGTAAGGATATTCCGTTATTTTGAGCTATATCATACATTTTTTCTCCTTCTTTGGCGACATATTCTTTACGGAGCCCTTTCTTCTTCTTAGGTTCTAAATATATTTTTTGATTTAAGATCAGTGTGTTTCTAAACATCAAATCATTATATATTTTCAAATTTTCCAGAGGTATGTTATACGCTTCGGAAATATCTTTTAAGGAGTCTCCCTTTCTTAACACAACATATTTTAAATTTCCGTTGGAATGAAATCGCAACCTCGAAAGTGGATGTTTAAAATTGTTAGTTTTGTTCTCTGTGGGTTCGTTTACTGTTTTTTCTTCTTTTTTACGAGAAGTTTCTGCCTGTGCAAGGCTTGATTTTGCAACCTTTTCTCCTTTTTTAACACCGGTTGTAGCAACCGAAGGCTTGACATTTTTATCAGAGGAACTTTGAGATGAAGAATTCGGGGATTTCACTATTTTTTCTTCTTTTTTACGAGGGATTGCTGCCTGCGCAAGGCTTGATTTCGCAACCTTTCCTCCTTTTTTAACACCGGTTGCTGCAACTGAAGGACTGACATTTTTATCAGAGAAACTTTGAGATGAAGAATTCGGAGATCTTACTATTTTTTCTTCTTTTTTACGAGGGATTGCTGCCTGTGCAAGGCTTGATTTTGCTACCTTTTCTCCTTCTTTTACACCGGTTGCAGCAACCGAAGGCTTGACATTTTTATCAGCGAAACTTTGAGATGCAGAATTCGGGGATCTTACTATTTTTTCTTCTTTTTTACGAGAAGTTTCTGCCTGCGCAAGGCTTGATTTCTCTGCCCTTTCTTCTTCCTGTTTCATTTCGGCTGCAACAACCAAAGGATCGACATCTTCATCAGAGGAATCCAGAGATGCGGAATTCGAAGATCTTACTATTTTCTCTTCTTTTTTACGAGAAGTTTCTGCCTGCGCAAGGCTTGATTTCTCTACTCTTTCTTCTTCCTGTTTCATTTCAGCTGCAACAATCAAAGGATCAACATCTTCACCAGAGGAATCCAAAGATGCGGAATTCGAAGATTTTACTACTTTTTCTCCCTTTTTACGAGAGGTTGCTGTCCGCGCAAGGCTCGATTTTGCAGCCTTTTTCCCCTCCTGTTTCGTATTGGCTGCAACAGCCGAAGGATTGACCTCTTCATCAGAGGAAGCCTGAGATGCGGAATTCGGGTATAATTTTGCTAATTTCACCTCCACCTGATCGGAAGAAACATAATCAAACTGATCCAGATTATATTTTTCTATTAAATTAATTAGAATATGGGCATATTTTGGGTGGGTGGCATATCCGGCTTGTTTTAACCCGTGTGCCCAACCTGTGTAATCTTTACTATCCAACAAGAATAATTTTTTATAATACGGTCTTTTCGCAAGAAAAAGCGAATGATCCCTGTAAGATGCTCTGGCTGAGGGGTATTTCCTGAAACATTCGCCTTTTAGATCGTCATCGTGATACATTTTATCCCCTGTCCACTCATTTTTACATTTAATCCCGAAATGATTGTTTCCATACTGAGCCAGATCGCTCTGTCCGTTTCCTGTTTCCAGTATGCCTTGTGCCAGAATAATACTTGCAGGAATTTTGTACAGTTCCATTTCCTCCACGGCTATTTTAGCATATGTCCGGATATATAACTCGTCTTTCTTTACAGATTCCTGGGCTATGATGAAACTCCCTGAAATCATTAATACCAGAAATAGTAAAACTTTTTTCATGTAATGATAATTGGTCTGTTTTTGTGTTTTAGCTGCTTATTCATTTCCCTGATCCCTTGTAATCCTCCTGTATGGATTGCCAAAATCTTCTTGTCAGAATCAATTTCTCCGTTTTTAATCATTTCTTTTAATCCGAACATCATTTTTCCTGTATATATTGGGTCTAACGGAATACGATTGAGCCGGTAAAAATCATTAATAAAATCGATCAATTCTGAAGTAATTTTGGCATATCCCCCAAAATGATAGTCCAAAATTACGGTAAAATTTTCTATATCAGTAAGATTTAATATTTTTTTAACTAAAAATTCCGCATTTTTTAAAGCCGGAAAGCCCATAATATGTTGATGTTCCTTAGCTCCGACTGATAATCCGGAAAGAGTTCCCCCCGTTCCTACCGCTGTGGTAATCAGATCAAAATCAGAGGTTTTCTCTGTCAAAATTTCCGAGGCTCCTTTCACCGCCAATTTGTTGGTTCCTCCTTCGGGAATCAGATAATGGTTAGGAATTGTGTCTAAAATTTTTTCGATATGCTCCGATCTTTCTTTTAAACGATATTCTTCTCTCGGGACAAAATAAAACGTCATTCCCAGTTCCGAAGCTTCTTGTAGCGAAAGATTGCCTTCCCATTTGGTTGCAAGTTCTTCTCCCCGGATAATCCCTACGGTTTTAAAATTATTTTCTTTTCCTGCTGCCGCTGTTGCCACGATATGATTGGACATAGCTCCTCCGAAGGTGACCAGAGTATCCTTTTTTGATTCCCGGGCTGCCTGTAAATTATACTTCAACTTCCAGAATTTATTCCCTGAAATAACCGGATGAGTTAAATCTTCTCTTTTTATAAAGAGTGTGTGTGAAGTTTTCAAACCGGGAAACTGAAAAGGCTGAATAGGAACATCCGGCATGAAAAAATAGTCCGGCGTTGTGGTTTCTGTCATATCCTTACTTGTTTTCTACTCATAACCCTGTTTAGAAACGGGGATATTATCAGCAATACAATACCTGCTCCTACAGCTATGTAAGCTATGCTTTGGTATCCATCGGTATACTGGATAAGCTTATCCATATTGGTGGGATTTTCTATGGATGTATCCACTTTTGCCAGCATGGAACCTATTAACCCTGCGCCGTATTGTCCGTAAGCAGTTGCCAAAAACCAGGTTCCCATCATCATTCCATGAAGTCTTACGGGAGTCAGTTGGGTGATCATAGACAGTCCGATAGGGGAAAGACAAAGTTCTCCTACGGAAATAACCAAATAAGCCAAAACGAATGTCCATAACGGTGTGAATCCGTCAGATGTTGCTAAAGCCCTGCTCAGATAAAACACCAGAAAGCCCAGTCCTAAAAAGACAAATCCCAGACCAAATTTTACTATTGTATTCGGCTCTCTGTTCTTTTTGCTCAAGGCAATCCACAAAACTCCCAAAATAGGGGCAAATATGATAACCCATAGGGAATTGACGGAATTATTTATCTGAGTCATATTCAAGCCGTGTCCATCTACATTTCCTGCTGCGAAGAAATTAAGAGAGCCTCCTCCCTGTTCAAAGAATGAGAAAAACAACGCACAAAATAAAATCAGAATAATGGCTACGAGCATTTTCCCGAATTCCTCTTTTGATACTTTAAATAAAAGTACGGTCAGATAGATCAGGACTACGACAGCTATCGTAATCATAAACACATCGCTAAACTGAACGTAATTAGCTCCTTTCGTTCCGTCTGCATTTATAACTTCCCCCAAAAGCCAGGTGACATTAACATCAACGGGATAATAGATCATCAGCAAAAAGAAAGGTATGAATAAAAGAGTTCCTATATGATACAGCCAATCTTTGCTTATACCTAATGTTTTTTGTTTTAGTTTTTCTACATCGGGAGCTAATCCTATAGGTCCTAATTTCTTTTGCGTAAAGTGGAATACTCCCAATCCCAGCAGCATACATATTCCCGATAGGGCAAATCCCAAAGACCAGCTTATGGCAGTACCTATGTAACCGATCATCGCGCCGCTAAGTAAAGCTCCGACATTAATAGCCATGTAAAAAACGGAAAAACCTGCATCTCGTCTGGGGTCATCCTGCTTATACAATGCCCCCACCATAGTGGATATGTTAGGTTTGAAGAAACCGTTCCCTACTATAAGTATACTGATTCCCAGATAAAATGTGAACGCTCCGGGAATAGCCATTGTGAAAGTTCCTACAGCCATTAGGATACCTCCCCAGAAAACGGATTTCCTGAATCCGAATAATCTGTCGGCAAACATTCCTCCGGCGAAAGCCATAGCGTAAATAAACGCCTGTATCAAACCATATTGTTTGTTGGATTTGCTTTCTGCCTCATCTTTCCACTTTTGTTGGCTTGTTTCCAGATAAAATTTCGGGTGCTGTTCGGTAAGATCCTGATGAAATTTAGTTTGATATTCCGTTTTCTTTGTCTCTATTTCTTCCTGTGACAAGGGTTTATAATCTGCCGATAGGGCAAGATGGGCAATGTAAAGAGCCAGCAATGCCCTCATACCATAGAACGTAAACCGTTCCCACATTTCTACCAATGCCAGATACCATAACTGTTTGGGGTATTTTCCTTTAAAATTCCGGATTTCTTCAAGAGTAATCTCTTTCTTTCCCATAGTTTTATCCATAATTTAAAAGTTATCCATGCTTATTCCACTTAAATGAATTCTTATAACCCCTTCTTTTTTAGACAATAAAGCCTAAAAAAACTTCGGGATAAAAAATACTATTTTTCAAAAGTAATAAATTTTTTCCAATAGAATTTTATTTTTTGTTATGCCTAAAAAACAGAGTTACATAAAAAACATAAAAATAATCCGGAAGAAAAAATATTTGGTAAAAAGAAAAAAAATCGTATCTTTATAATATAGGAAATTCCGAATATCATCCGAAGTTTTTTTGACGAGTTTTGGAGGAGGGTTGTCGTGTGCAGCTTCCTGCCTGAAAGAACGCTTTCATATCATACTCAATTAGTACCGGGCTTATCTTTATCCTGAACCCGGGTTAATTTAAAATCATCCCGGACTATTCCAGAAGCGGTTAGAAAATTCATAAATTTGTAAACGAATATTTATCAAGAAAAATGAATCCGAAATCTTTCATAAAAGAGCTAAGTATAGAAGCAATAAAGACATTATTTGAAGTTGACGTAACAGCCATTGAAATACAAACCACCAAAAACGAGTTTGAAGGAGATTATACTTTAGTTGTTTTCCCTTTGGTAAGAGAGTTGAAACAAAAACCGGAAGTTATTGCAAATAAGATAGGAGAACATCTGGTACAAAAAAAAGAGTTCGATTCATTTAACGTAGTCAAAGGATTTCTAAATCTCTCCTTGAATTATAAAGTTTTCATTCATGCACTAAAAGAACACTATTCCGATAAAAATTTTGGGATTCGTACAGGGAATATTAAAAAGATCATGGTAGAGTATTCCTCTCCCAATACAAACAAACCTATCCATTTAGGGCATGTCCGCAATAATTTGCTGGGATTTTCCATTAACAATCTGCTTAAAGCTTCAGGGAATGAGGTTATCAAAGCTCAGATCGTTAATGACAGAGGCATACATATTTGCAAGTCTATGCTTGCATGGAAAAAATTCGGAAATGGAGAAACCCCGGAATCTGCCGGAATGAAGGGAGACCATTTAGTAGGAAAATATTATGTGATCTTTGATAAAGAATATCAAAAAGAAATCGCCGATCTGGTTTCTTCGGGAATAGACAAGGAAGAAGCCGAAAAAAAAGCTCCTATCCTCGTAGAGGCTCAGGAAATGCTGAAAAAATGGGAAGAAGGAGACCCGGAAGTACGAAAGCTTTGGGAGAAAATGAATAATTGGGTATATGCCGGATTTGATGAAACCTATAAAAAATTAGGCGTGTCTTTTGACCTGATACAATATGAAAGCAATACGTATCTTCTGGGGAAAGACGTAATAGAAGAAGGATTGAAAAAAGGAGTATTGTTTAAAAAAGAAGACGGTTCCGTCTGGGCGGATCTAACAGAAAACGGATTAGATCAAAAACTATTATTAAGAGGAAACGGCACCTCCGTATATATGACACAAGACCTGGGGACAGCCGTAGAACGGTTCACACGCTTTAAATTAAACGAACTGATCTATACTGTAGGAAATGAACAAGATTACCATTTTCAGGTATTGTTTCTGATATTGAAAAAGCTGGGATACAGCTGGGCGGATAAACTCTATCATCTGTCATACGGCATGGTAGACCTGCCGGGCGGAAAAATGAAATCCAGAGAAGGAACTGTAGTGGATGCCGATGATCTAATGGAAGAAATGAACCAAAAAGCAGCAGAAAAAACCCGGGAATTAGGGAAACTTGACGGATATACGGAAGCGGAAAAAGAGCATATCAACGAATTAATAGGTCAGGGAGCATTAAAATATTTCATTCTGAAAGTAGACCCTAAAAAACGAATTCTGTTCGATCCCAACGAAAGCATAGATTTTAACGGAAATACAGGTCCGTTCATACAATATACCTATGCAAGAACCCAGTCCCTGCTGAGAAAAGCAAACCAACAGATCATAGAAATAACAGACCGGGAACTGAACAAAACAGAAAAAAAACTGATAATTTTATTATTATCCTTTTCCGAAATAATAGAAAAATCGGCAGCTGACTTAAATCCGGCATTAGTAGCAAATTATGTATACGATGTAACAAAAGAATATAATTACTTTTATCAGAATTATCCGGTTTTAAAAGTCGAATGCGAGTCCGAGAAAGAAATTCGGCTGGCAATAACACAATGGACGGGAAATGTAATAAGAAGCGCATTGAATTTATTGGGAATAGGCGCTCCGGAAAGAATGTAAAATGTCAAAACAATTAGAAAAAATACTAAAACAAAAAGAAATTAACCCGACAGCCATGCGGTTATTGGTTTTAGAGTATTTTTTGAAACAAAATTCCGCCCTGTCGCTTTCCGATCTGGAATCGAATTTTGATTATTCCGACCGGACTACGCTTTTCCGCACGTTGAAAACATTCGAAAAAAAAGGTTTGCTGCATAGCATCAACGATAAACACACCACGGTTTATGCCTTGTGCCCGGATGACTGTTCCGAAGAACAACACGTCGACAGTCATATTCATTTTTGCTGCGAATGTTGTAAAAAAATATTTTGCCTGCCAACCGTGAAGAAACCGAACGTGGACATACCTTCTGATTTTGAAGTAGAAAAATTAGATATTATTGCCCACGGATTATGCAAAGAATGCACAAAATTTCGTTGATAACTTTTTAAAATACATAGCTAAAAAAATTAGTATCTTTGTCAAGCTCATGGAAAACTTCGTTGTTTCAGCAAGAAAATACAGACCTCTGGAATTTGATACCGTTGTAGGACAAGGTCATATAACAGATACTTTGGAACATGCCATTGAAAACAACCAATTGGCGCAGGCATTGCTTTTTTGCGGGCCCAGAGGAGTGGGGAAAACCACTTGTGCGCGTATCTTAGCCAGAAAGATCAACGAAAAATACGGTGAAACGGATGATAATGATTTCGCCTTTAACATATTTGAGTTAGACGCTGCTTCCAACAATTCGGTAGACGATATCCGAAATCTGATAGATCAGGTGCGGTATGCCCCTCAGATCGGGAAATATAAGGTCTACATTATTGATGAGGTTCATATGCTGTCCAATGCGGCATTCAATGCCTTCCTGAAGACATTGGAAGAACCTCCGGCTCACGCTATTTTTATTTTAGCCACTACGGAAAAACAAAAAATAATACCTACAATTCTTTCCAGATGCCAGATTTACGACTTCAAACGAATAGAAGTAAATGATATTAAAAACCACCTGAAAAAAGTGGCGGACACAGAAGAAATCCGGTATGAAGATGATGCATTGCATATTATAGCGCAAAAAGCCGACGGAGGATTACGGGATGCCCTTTCCATTTTTGACCGGTTAGCGACTTTCACCCAAAAAAACCTGTCTGTAGCAGCCGTTACGGAGAATTTAAGTATTTTAGATTATGAATACTTCTTTACCATTACGGATCTATCCTTAAAAAACGATATTCCGGGTTTACTGCTTGCTTTCAACGATATTGTAAGGAAAGGATTTGATCCTCAGACATTCATCTCCGGATTAGGAAGCCATTTTCGGGATTTGATGGTTGCCCAAAACAACCAAACCCTGAGCCTTTTGGAAGTTGGAGAAAATACCAGACAAAAATATTTACAACAAGCAAAACTATGCACTCCTAAGTTTTTAATAGACGCCATAGAGATATGCCATCAGGCAGATATTAACTACCGAAACAGTAAAAACCCCAAACTTTCCGTAGAAATAGCCCTGATGCAGCTGGCATCATTAACGGCAGAGGAAGGAGCTTCCAATAAAAAAAAAAGTTTAGAATAATACTTCCCCATTATTTTCAATCGGAAGAAACCGCACCCCAAAAGAATATTCCCTCCGAAATAACGGAACAGAAAACAGAAAAGAAAGAAACAACAACTATCGAAAAACCACCGGTAGAAGCAGCACTCAAAACAACAACGACCCCTTTGGGAGCAAACGCAAAAAGTTTTTCTTTCCTCTCAATAAAAGAAACCTTACACTCAGCCTCAGGAGATGCGGAAGAAATAACCGGTTTGGACTCTTCCGAAAAAAGTAAAGACGAATTCACGGAAAAAGAAGTAAAAAAATTCTGGGATCGATACCTGGAAAATTTAAAAAACCTTCAACCTGTTCTATATAACGTTTTAAACACCACAATTTGTTTAGTTAAAGAAAACTATACGATATTTTTTGAATTCCCTTCAAATTCGGCTTACGATGAATTTGAAAGCCTAAGAGAAGATATATTCCAAAAATTAAAAAAGTATCTGAATAATTACTCCATAGTATTTGATTACAAGATAAAAGAAACACAAAAAAACATATTGCTCTCTCCCAAAGACAAGTATGAAAAAATGGTGAAAGTAAATCCCATACTAGAGAAATTGAAAAACGATTTCAGATTAGACATATAACAATAATGAAAAATTTGTGTTTATGTTTCAATAATTTATCAGATATTTGCGTTTAGTTTATAAAGTTGAGAAAGATCATTTTATTTTTGACTTTCTCAGAAACTTACAAACAAGATAATTAATTATGAATAAAAAATTAAATAATGAAAAAAACTAGTATTGCGACTGTCTTATGTCTGGCTTCCCTGCCTTTATTTGCTCAGAAAATAACGGAACTTAAAACCGATAAAGAGAAACTTTCGTATTCTTTGGGAATTAATATCGCTCATAATTTAAAAGAACAAAATATGGAGAACGATGTTGATTTAAATATATTCAATCAAGCCATAAAAGATGAGCTGAGCGGACAGGATCCTGTCTTATCAAAAGATTCTATGAATGTTTTCATGCAAAATTATTTCGCAAGAAAGAGAACGGAATTTGAACGTATAAGGAACGAACAGGGAGAAAAAAATAAAATAGAAGGTGCGAAATTTTTAGAACAAAATAAAAATAAAAAAGGCGTAGTTACTACTCCTTCAGGGCTTCAGTATGAAATTCTGGTTAAAAGCAAATCGACAGATAAACCGACGCCGGAAGACATGGTATATGTAAAATATACCGGAAAACTTTTAGATGAAACCGTATTTGATTCCACCGATAAAAATAATAATGGAGAACCTGTCAATTTTGTGTTGAATCGTGTAATAAAAGGATGGATAGAAGGAATACCGTTGATGACAAAAGGTTCCAGATACAAATTTTACATACCTTCCGAACTGGCATACGGAGAAAACGGGTTCGGCAGAGAAATACCCCCTAATGCCGTTTTGATTTTCGATGTGGAACTGGTGGATTTTTCTAAACAAGATCCTGAACCTACAGAACAAAAATAAGATAACAACTATAATAAAATATTAAATAAAATGATAAAAAAAACATTTTTAATAACATTAACGGGCTTGATACTTGTTTCATGCAGCAAAGAAAAAAGAGTGACCGAATTAAAAACTGATGATGAAAAAGCAGCTTACGCCATAGGGTTAAATATGGCTAGTAACTTTAAACCTCAAGGATTTGACAAAGACTTGGATATTAACATCCTAAAACAAGCGATGTTGGATAAATTCGAGAATAAAGAATTATTGTTTTCAGAAGATTCCATTCAATCTTTCTTATCTGAATATGTCCCTAAACACTTAGAAAAAGTAGCTAAAAGAAATGCAGAAGAAAGCAAAAAATTCTTAGAAGAAAATAAGAAAAAGTCAGGAATAAAAACCACCGCATCCGGTCTGCAATATAAAGTGGAAAAAGAAGGAACCGGAGCCAAACCTACAGATGAAGATCTGGTATCCGTAAATTATGTCTTAAAAACCATAGATGGTTCCGTTTTTGAAGACTCTAAAAAACAAACCGGTGGAAAACCTGCAGATATTCCTTTGGGAAGAGTTGTTACAGGTTGGAGAGAAGGGGTTAAATTAATGAGCAAAGGAGCTAAATATACTTTGTATATCCCTTCTGAATTGGCTTATGGAGAAAATGGACCTGCAGGACCTAATCAGGCGCTGATATTCGAAATAGAACTGGTAGATTTTAAACCATTACCTAAACAAGATGCTCAACCGCAGATTACTCCGGAACAGTTACAGCAAATACAACAAGAAGCTCAGGCACAGCAGGAAAAAAAATAAATATAAAAAGCAAAAAGCCTTAATAAATAAAGCTCTTTAACAGATATTATGTTAAAGGGCTTTATTTTTGCGTTTAAATTGATAACTTTTTAAACTTTTATCAGGATAAAGTCAAAAACCATTTTCTCGGGAGAAATGAGCACCGGACAGGTCTCAACGGTACACTACGGGTTAATATTATAAATTCCCGGATATTGTAAATCTTTTGGATTTAGTTTGTCAGCAAGTTCTTATGGAGTGGATTTGAAAATTTAGATAAATTTTTGAGAAATAAATTAAAAAAGATAAAATATTTTGTCCTATATTTGGTTTTTACAAAAAAGTCACATTATGAAGATAACGGAGGAAAATTCTGTTGGAAGACATACGGCTACTTGTCTTGTTGTCGGGTCCGAATGCATTAAAATCATCTTTCACGGACAGGAAACGGAACTTTCCCGGAAAAACTCCCATACAGCCGATTCTTTCCTGAATGAAATGCTGAACCCGGCAGGAGACGTGGAAGAAATTTTAGATAACAAAATAACAATTACTATATAATGCATATCCAAAAGCTCTTTAGATCCTCTAAACTAAAAATGTTTAATTTACTAGTTATCACAAAATTAATATTATTGAGTAGTTTTATATTTGCTCAAAAAAGAGATGATTACTCCAAAAAAATTGACAGCTTAATTCATACGGAATTACCTAATTCCAAACACAAATTTGATGGTGTAATTTTAATTTCAAAAAATGGCAAAACGGTATACTCAACATCAGTTGGTTATTCCGATCGTGAAAACAGAAAAAAAATTAAGTTGAATGACAAATTTGCAATAATGTCTATAAGTAAGCAAATCACTTCTGTTCTTGTCTTAAAAGAGGCTGAAAAAAAACATATTGATTTACAAGCTCCAATAAAGAAATACTTACCTAATTTGGAGCAACCTTGGGCGGATTCAGTTTGTGTTTATCAACTTCTGAATCATACATCTGGAATAAAAGCCCTTGACAAACCATTAACCTCAAAACCAGGAAAGGTTTTTAATTACTCCGATTTATCATATATTTTACTAGGCAAAGTTCTTGAGTTTAGCACAAAGAAATCGTATGCTGAATTGGCCAATAACCTTTTTAAAGATTTAAAAATGAAAAACACACAGTGTTATGTAAATTCAATGACATCTTTAATCAAAAGTTATGAAATAAAGGATAATCAATGGGATGTTGAAAAAATAAAAATTCTACCGGATGATTTGCCCGCTTTTGGGATAATTTCAACAGCAAAAGATATAAATACTTGGAACCAAGCTTTACATCAAGGAAAATTGCTACAGCCTGAAATGTACAACAGAATGATTTCTTATTCCATAAAAGCACAACATATTGTTTTTGGAGAAAAAGAGGTCGGATATGGATTCGGGATAAGAATAAATGATGAAGGCAAAGTGCATTATATTGGTCATACAGGGGCTGGATATGGTTTTACTTCGACTAATTTATACTTCCCAGAAGAGAAAGTAAGTATCATTATTCTAGAAAATAAAAGACATAAAGAAATGAAATTTAGCTATTTTTTTCAATACGAACTTAAAAACCTTATTTTAAAAAGTAGCCTATTGAATAAATTCTGAAAACGATAGAATTCACAAAAAAGAATTTATTATTTGTCAGCTAAAAATTATGGATCAAGTACAAAACTTGGAAAGGGATGGAAAAATAATAAAAAAGCGGCTTTCCAATCTTCGGATAACCGCTGATAAATTATTTCTATTTTGTCTTGCCTGAATTCCGTTTCTTCTATTTCATAAAAGAAAAGATCAATATCCAAACAATCCGGAATTTAACGATTGTAGAGCTTCCTTCTTATGTTTACTGTCGATCACAACGGAAATATTATGTTCACTTCCGCCGTAGGAGATCATGTGAAGAGGAATATTTTTGAAAGCATTCAATATTTTCGCCCCGTATCCCGCTTCATTTTTGGCAATATTCCCCACTATGGCAATGATCGTCTGATTTTTTGCCACTTCCACATTCGCTATTTCCTCCAATTCCGCAACAATCGCATCCAGATTATCCGGATTATCAATAGTAAGAGATACCGCCACTTCCGAAGTAGTGATTACATCTATGGAGGTTTTATATTTTTCAAAAATATCAAATATGGTTTTGAGGAAGCCATATGCCAACAGCATTCTTCCGCTTCTTACCGTAACGGTGTAAATTCCATCCTTGGCTGCCACCGCACGAATTCCGTCGGGGGTTTTGATATTTCCAATTAAGGTTCCTTTGGCTTCGGGCTGCATGGTATTCTTCAGAGCTACGGGAATGCCTCGCTTCTGTGCGGGCAAAATGCAGGTCGGATGTAAGATCTTAGCACCGAAATATGCCAACTCGGCAGCCTCATCAAAACTTAGTTCATCTATCGGATGGGTTTTATCCACAAATCGGGGGTCGTTGTTATGCATTCCGTCAATATCCGTCCAGATCTGGATTTCCCGGGCATCAATTACCGCTCCCAGAATACAGGCAGTGTAATCGCTTCCGCCTCTTTGGAGGTTGTCAATATCTCCCTGCGCATTGCGGCAGATATAGCCCTGAGTAATAAAAAAGGTGGCATCCGGATATTTATGCAATTCTTCTTTGATACGTTCTTCGATATACGGCAAATCCGGTTCATTGTCCTCATTGGTCTTCATGAAATCCAAAGCCGGCAGCAATACGGATTTTTCCCCTGTTTCATTCAAATAATAATGAAACATGGCGGTGCTGAGCAATTCACCTTGTATCAATAAGATCTTCTCCTCTTTAGAGGTGAATACAGGAAATTTCACGAAAGAACGAATGTATTGGAAATGAAAATCAATCAGCTCTTTTCCTTTTTGCAAAATCGCTTCATTTTTGTACAGGTCGTTTATTTCCTTCTTGTACTTATTTTCAAGGGAATCAATTAATTCTTCCGCCTTTTTTGTATTTTTTTCATACAATGCCCGGGAAATATCTACCAAAGCATTAGTTGTACCACTCATTGCTGACAATACAACTATTTTAGATTCCTGACCTTTAGTCAGTTCAGCCAGGTTTTTGATACGTTCGGCACTTCCTACGCTGGTGCCTCCAAATTTTAATATTAACATTTCACCTTTTTAAAAAAGCAAATGCAAAAGTACGTATTTTTAAATTCTATCATGAGTTTATATGTAAAAAATTATCATTGCTACCGGCAATTTAGAGCCTGTTTAAATTTTATTGCGATTATTTTTTATTGCTATTTTTGAGATGGATTTTTTGCTTTTTATTTGAAGATTTAGCGGGCTAAATCAAAAAGAAAAAGTGAAAAAGACG
>JAISMV010000022.1 GCA_031276535.1 Flavobacteriaceae bacterium | reverse complement strand
GTAAAAATCATGACCTGATGTCTATTTTTACAATTTTTTGCGTAACCTGATTTTAGTATCAGGCAATATAAAAATTTTTCTAAAAATTCCTACCTTTGGTCTTTGTATGAGAGATTTATTTGCAGACTTAAATGAAGTTCAAAAACAAGCAGTTAGTACGACAGAAGGACCACTGATGATTATTGCCGGAGCAGGTTCCGGAAAGACCCGGGTGCTTACCTACAGGATTGCCCATTTAATAGAAAAAGGAATAGATTCTTTTAATATTCTGGCTTTAACCTTTACCAATAAAGCCGCCAAAGAAATGAAAGAAAGAATTTCCTCACTGATTGAAGGAACTGAAGCTAAAAATCTTTGGATGGGAACTTTCCATTCTATCTTTGCCAGAATTCTTCGATACGAAGCTCAAAAGCTGGGTTTCCCTTCCAATTTCACCATTTATGACACTCAGGATAGTGTAAATGTGATTAAAAAAGTAATCACAGAGATGCAGCTGGATACGGATATTTACAAACCTAAACAGATGTTGGGGAAAATTTCCACGTATAAAAATAATTTGATTACCGTTCGTGCTTACCTTAATAATCCTGAGCTGATAGAAGCAAACGCAGCTGCAATGCGCCCTAAAACAGGAGAAATTTATCAGGCTTATGTAGAAAGATGCTTTAAGTCGGGAGCCATGGATTTCGATGACTTATTGCTTCGTACCAATGAATTGCTGACCCGTTTCCCGGATGTACTGGCTAAATATCAGGATCGTTTTCGGTATATTATGGTAGACGAGTATCAAGATACCAATCATTCTCAATATTTAATTGTAAAAGCATTAGCTTCCCGATTTGAAAACATTTGTGTAGTGGGAGATGACGCCCAGTCCATCTATGCATTTAGAGGGGCAAATATCCGGAATATACTAAACTTTCAGAAAGATTATCCGGATGCTAAAGCAATACGCTTAGAGCAAAATTACCGTTCTACCCGGATTCTTGTAGAAGCAGCTAATGAAATAATATCTAAAAACAAAGAACAATTAGAAAAAAGCGTCTGGACGGAAAATGCGGAAGGAAATAAAATCCCTGTTTACCGGGCGCTTTCAGATGCCGATGAGGCAAATTATGTAGCAGCAGAAATATTTTCAATGAAAATGTCTCAACAGAAAAATAATAAGGATTTTGCCATATTGTACCGCACCAATGCACAATCCAGAGCTTTAGAAGAAGCGCTGAGAAAGAAAAATATTCCTTATCGGGTTTTTGGAGGACTTTCGTTTTATCAAAGAAAAGAAATTAAGGATCTATTAGCCTATTTGCGAGTGTTGATAAACCCTAAGGATCAGGAAGCATTGCTGAGAATCATAAATTATCCCGCAAGGGGGATAGGAGACACTACGATAAATAAACTTATTGTAGGAGCCGACCAACAAGGAAGATCCTTAGATGAAATACTGGAACAGATTGAGCTGTATGGACAGTCTTTCGGTATTAACAAACCGACCGTTGAACGATTGGCAAATTTCCGGACGATGATTCAGAGTTTCCGGGTTCTGTTAAAGACGGAAGATGTCTATGAAGTGGCGATGAAAGTTGCGGTAACTTCCGGTTTGCTGAAAACATTAAAGGAAGATGATACTCCCGAAGGGATTTCAAGAGTAGAAAACATACAGGAATTGATGAACAGCCTGCAAGGATTTGTAGACGAACAAAGGCAATTGGACGAGGGAGACCCGAGCCTGAATTATTTTTTGGAGAACATAGCCCTGGCTTCCGATCTGGACTCAGATAACGGCGATGAAGATAAAGTATCCTTAATGACCATCCACCTGGCCAAAGGATTGGAATTTCCGGTAGTATTCATAGTAGGACTGGAAGAAAACCTGTTTCCCTCACAAATGTCCATGAATACCCGTCAGGAGTTGGAAGAAGAAAGGAGATTATTTTATGTGGCATTGACAAGAGCAAGGGAAAAAGCCTATTTCACGTATGCCACCACCCGGTTTCGATGGGGGAAAATTGTAGACGGAGAACCCAGTCGTTTTTTAGAAGAAACCGGAGAAAAATATCTGGAATCCGGAAACAGTAATTTCACTCAATCGGTAAAAAATAATTCCGGATTGAACCCGAATTTATTTGATGATGATTTCATCCCAAGAAATATCAGAACCTCATATTCAGCCCCTAAAGTTCCGCCTAAAGAAGCGGCTCCGGCTTCACAGAATCTAAAACCTTTGTCCAACGCCAGATTATCTCATCCGGTCGGAGGTTCTGTAACAGATTTGAAAATAGGTGATGAAGTATTACATGACCGCTTCGGAAAAGGGAAAGTACTTTCCATTACAGGCGATCCGGATAATGCTAAAGCATTGATCAACTTTGAGAACGAAGGAGAAAAAAAACTTCTGCTGAAGTTTGCCAAACTTAAAGTTCTTTAAATTAACCTAGATTGGTCTAAGCGGTACAGAAAATACCGTTTTTAAGATACTAAGTTTTGAAATGGTCTTTTAAAAATTAATCAACAGGGTAATGTTCTACGGGTACATAACTGTATTTGCAATAAAGAATCCTGAAAAAATGTCTGGTTCTTTCTTTATTATTCGTTTTCTGCTTCTAATGGAAGGTCTTCATCTACCGTTACGTCTATTCCTTCAATTTTTGTTTTTTGCAGGGCATTTGCTTTTAATTCCAGATATTCCTGTCGTGTTTTGTATATTTTCACAGCATCAAAAATAGCTTGTTCAAAAGACTTTTCCTGAGCAATACCTTGTCCGGCTATGGAATAAGCTGTTCCATGGTTAGGCGCTGTCCTGATAAAAGGTAATCCTCCCGTGAAATTAACCCCATATTCATAAGCCGGAGTTTTAAAAGGAATTAATCCCTGATCATGATACATAGCCAAAACTCCGTCAAAGGAAGAATATAATGATGATGCGAAAAAACTGTCTGCGGAGTAGGTTCCGAAAGCTAAAATTCCTTTTTCAAAACAATCTTTGATCGCCGGTTCTATAATTTCAATTTCTTCTTTTCCCGGTAAGCTGTGATCTCCCGCATGAGGATTTAAGCCTAAAACCGCAATTTTAGGTCTTTCTATACAAAAATCCTGAATTAAAGTAGTATTTAGTGCCTTGATTTGTTTTCTGATTAATTCTTTGGTTAGTTTTTTCGGAACTTCCAACAAGGGAATATTATGAGTAGCGATGGCTATCCGCAATCCCTCATTTTCAAGCAGCGTAAGCGCTTTTCCTCCCAACTTATTTTCTAAATATTCCGCATGTCCCGAAAAATTAAAATCCTGTGTCTGTAAAGTTTCTTTGTTGAGGGGCGCTGTTACCAAAACATCTACAGTGCCCTGTTTTAAAGCATCCACAGCGGCAACTAAAGAAATTTTGGCTATCCGTGCGCTTTCTTCCGTAGACTTCCCGAAATCAACATTTACATTGTCTTTCCACAGATTTACCACATTAATTTTTCCGTGTATTGCTTCTTCCGGCTTGAAAATGCCCTGAAAATATACAGAGTTTAACCCAAAAACATTTTTCTGGTGGGACATTAATTTCGTAGACGCAAAAATTACCGGAGTAAAGAATTCCAATATTTCTTTATTCTGTAATGTTTTAAGAATCACCTCCACTCCTATTCCATTAGGATCGCCTATGCTAATACCTACCTTTAATTTGCTGTTCTTCATAAATACATTACTGATTTCTCGCTACAACAAAGGTAGAAAAAAATATGGATTAATACGATAAGATTAAAAAAATAGAAAAAAGGAAGGAAATAAAACGGCTACGTACTGTTTTGAAGGTAAATAAAAAACCGTTGGGTAATGCCTGTATGAAAAAATAACCGGAGACTTAGAAACTAATGAATAGGAAAATTGAAAAAATAGGAGTAATTTTGAGTAAAAAATTAACCAAATATGTTTACAGGAATCGTAGAAACTACAGGAAAAGTAGTGAATTTGGAAAAAATAGAAGAAAACCTTACTATCTCTGTTTCTGCTCCGTTTACGGATGAGTTGAAAATAGATCAAAGTGTGGCTCATAACGGAACCTGTTTGACCGTAGTTGATATTAATCCTGAATTTTATACCGTGACAGCTATTGCGGAAACTTTAAGGAAAACTAATCTTTCGGAATTAAAAATAGGGGACATTATTAATTTAGAACGTTGTGTAAAGGTTTCAGACCGATTAGACGGACATATTGTACAAGGTCATGTAGATCAGGTTGGAACCGTAAAGTCCATTGAAAATCAGAAAGGAAGCTTTCTGTATACATTTACTTATGAAGGAAATCATATTACGGTGGAAAAAGGCTCCATAAGCGTAAATGGCGTAAGTCTTACAGTGGTAGACAGCAAAGACAACAGCTTCTCTGTAGCCGTAATTCCGTATACTTGGGAAAATACAAATTTTAAATTTTTAAAACCCGGAAATATCGTAAATCTTGAATTTGATATTATCGGTAAATATGTACAAAAGTTATATATACCAAAGTAAAAACCCGAAGCCCTGAGTTATACAACTTCAGGGCTTCGGGTTATTGTTGTTGAGAGAATTTTCAATCTACATTTTTTAATTCTTTTTCATTATTTTACTCCTTTTTTCCTTAATCATAGTTTCTCTCTCGCTATCACTTTCAAATTTCAATTCGGCGCTTCCCTGACTTAACTTTGACCGTCTTTCATTAATCTTGGCTTCTCTTTCTTTCACCTCATCACTTGCTTGTGTTACATTTTCGGGTGCTATGACAGTAGTATCAGAAGGTATCTGTTTATTTTGTATCGTAGTTTCTGTTTCAACCTGTGGTTTTCCCTGAGTAGTAGGAGTAACCGGCGTTGCACTTGCTTCCTCCTTAGACATTGGACTAGGGGTTGTAACCGGCGTTACGCTTGCCGCTTCCTTAGGTGTTGAACTAGGGGTCGTAACCGGCGTTGCACTTGCTGCTTCCTTAGGCGTTGGACTAGGGGTCGTAACCGGTGTTGCACTTGCCGCTTCCTTAGGCGTTGGACTAGGAATTGTAACCGGGGCTGCACTTGCCGCCTCTTTAGGCGCAGGACGAGTAGTCGGTGCCGGAACTGTTGTTGCTGCCTCCTTAGGTGCAGGACGGGTAGTCGGTGTTGGAACTGTATTTACCGCTTCTTTAGGTGCAGGACGAGTAGTCGATGCCGGAACTGTACCTGCTGTCTCCTTAGGTACAGGGCGAGTAGTCGGTGCCGGAACTGTTGCTGCCGCTTCTTTAGGTGCAGGACGGGTAGTCGATGCCGGAACTGTACCTGCTGCCTCTTTAGGTGCAGGACGGGTAGTCGGTGCTGGAACTGTTGCTGCCGCTTCTTTAGGTGCAGGACGGGTAGTCGGTACCGGAACTGTTGCTGCCGCTTCTTTAGGTGCAGGGCGGGTAGTCGGTACCGGAACTGTACCTGCCGCTTCTTTAGGTGCAGGGCGGGTAGTCGGTACCGGAACTGTACCTGCTGCCTCCTTAGGTGCAGGACGGGTAGTCGGTGCCGGAACTGTTGCTGCCGCTTCTTTAGGTGCAGGACGGGTAGTCGGTGCTGGAACTGTACCTGCTGCCTCCTTAGGTGCAGGACGGGTAGTATCTTTAGAAGGTTCTACCGGCGTTTTTCCCGCATCAACTTCATTGCTTATTCCTATAGGTTTCACCGAATTAGCACTCGGAATAGAGTTGTATTTCAAATTTTCATCTGAGGCAATCTGTAAAGGTTTGCCTATGTAGAAATCAAGTATTTTTAATTTGAACAAGAAGGAATATTTAGCCTGAAGCATTTGCGATTGCGCACTAAAATAATTATTCCTTGCGATGTTTAAGTCATATACGTTAATTTTCCCTGAGTTAAAACTTTTTTGGGCAAATTCGTATGAAAGTCGGGTAGATGCAACTAATTCCCTGGCTGATGTAAAGGTCTCATACGAAGAAGTTACATCAAAATAAGCTGCCTGTACGGTTTGTTTCAGGTTAAGTTTTTCCTGATCTAAATAATTTTCCTGTATAAGTTTATTAATTTTAGATTGTTCTATTTTAAGCCTGCTAATACCCTTATTGAAGATAGGAATACTGATTCCCAACGACAACATCTGAGAATGATTGTCATACCATTGGTCTTCCAGAGATTTTACGGATCTGTCAAAATAATTCTGATAGTAGGTATTGGCTTTATACCCTCCGGTTATAGTCGGGTACAAAACTGTCTTAGCCAAATCAATATCTTTTTCTGCTGCTTCAATACCTAATTCTGCAGATTTTATCTCCGGTTGATTATTATATGCATAATTTATTATGTCGTCAATATTAACCAAAGGGATACTAATATCATCAGAAACCGTAACTTCTTCTATTTGAAAATCTCTGTAATCCTTTTGAAGCAACATTGCTAAAACCATAAGGGAGCGATCTACTTCTATTCTGGCATTTTCATAAAGTTGGCTGGCATTAGCCAGGTTTGCTTTTGATTCATAAAGTGTGCTCAGCGAGATGCTTCCCGATTGATATAGTTTTTCATTCCTGTCGGCATCTTGTTGCTGAATATTCATAGAATTATTCTCAACGGTCATAAGTTCTTTATTCAACAAGACCGTCAGGTAATTTCCTACTAATTGCAACGAAACATCATTCTTTATTTTTTCCGTAGTAAAATGATTTTGTTGTAATAAAAGACTGTTTTTCTCTTCGTTTATCCGTAGGCGTCCTTTATTGTACAAGAGAATAGACGACTCCAAAGCTAAATCGTTTTGATACCCTTCGGTATATTTATAATCTGTACTGATGCTAAAACCTGACGGACCAATGGATGTCCTTTGTGTAGCCAAAGGTCCAAAGGTAAAACCGTTACCTATCGTTCCGGTTAAATTTGGGAGTTTTTCATTTTTTGCAATTTTATAATTGCTCTCCTGCACCTGCTCGTTAAGTTTAGAGGCAAGCACTTGTAAATTGTTTTCACGAGCATACGATAAACAATCATTAAAAGACCATACTTTCTGGGCTGAAACAATCCCCATTGTAAAAGAAGCGATAATACCAATATAAATTTTCATTCTTATGTAAATGAATTTCCACTTTTATAAGTAGAAGGATTTTTTATTTTGTTACAAAGATAAACAAAAACATTTTTTTTCTCAATTTTTTTATTTATAAATGCCTGCATACATTGATATTTTTAATTCTTAAACAAAAAAACCTCTATTTCTCTCCCTTCAATAATTAGAACAATTTCAGATAAGAACTTTTAAAAATATACAGCCTTTCCCAAAAAGGCAAACTCCCTACAGGTCTTGTCAGGGAGTTCCTTAATAAAAAATTATAGTGCGAATATTATTTCAAACATGATGTGTACCATGCCTATGCAAATATATATTTTTTTTCCGAAAGAAAAAATATTTACAAATAATAGTTAGAGGAATTCGGAGGAGCTTACACACATCCCTACCCCCAACTAAACTAGTAGCAGTAAAAAACAAAAGATCCCCGATAATATAATTATCGGGGATCTTTCTTTAAAAATCCGGCGGCTACCTACTCTCCCGCTTACGCAGTACCATCAGCGCAAATAGGC
>JAISMV010000039.1 GCA_031276535.1 Flavobacteriaceae bacterium | reverse complement strand
AATATTCGTTACATGCCCAAAATAGTTATTTCCGGTATCCGCCTGTCCGGGTGGGAGGTATCTGAAGATATTCTTTGGGGGTATTCCACGAATCGGGTTTGCCAATAACCGGCACTTCTTTTTATATTTAGTACCTTTGTATTACAGACAAATAAAAACTATTTGTGATGCCTTTAAAAGAGCTTCTGAAAAATCCTTTGGCTACCCTGCTCGATGTGAGGGAAGAAGAGGAATTAAAAGACGAAAAAAGTATTCCCGGAGCGGTTTCAATTCCTATGAAAGAAATCCCTTTCCGATTGGAGGAAATAAGAGAACTCAGTTCTCCTCTTATTATTTTTTGCCGTTCGGGAAACCGGTCAAGAAGCGTAGTTGGGTATTTAAAAAGTCAGGGATTTACAAATTTATACGACGGAGGCAGTTTTAAAAGAATCATCGAACTGCTCAAACCCTGAATTAATGATAAAAAAACAGTACTTTGACAAACTATTTGAAACAGAAAAACATAAATTAAAGAACATGAAGAATTTAACTAAAATTAGTATTGCCGGTCTATTTCTGGTATTGTCAGGTTTTGTATTTCAAAATTGCAATACGACAAAAAATATCACCGACCGGACAGAAGACAGGAATTTGTCATCGAAACTCACCGGAGTATGGTTTCTTGCTTCCATAAAAGGAACCAAAGCAACGGACGCATTTAAGGAACTCGTTCCGACCCTGATTTTTGATTTTGAAAAAAGCGAAGTATCAGGAAATGGAGGATGTAACCAATATAACGGAAAATTTTCCCTTTCGGGAAATGTATATGCTCCTGCCCCTATGGTTTCTACCTTAAAGGCTTGCATTAAGGAAAATCAGGAATCTGAATTGTTGGAATTATTAAGTAAAAAAAGCACTTTGCAGTTTAATAACTATACCTTGCAATTTGTTCAAAACAATACAGTTGTGTTGGAATTCACTCCCAAAGCGCGGTAACATAAAAAACCATTACCGAAAAAAAACTGATGCTAAAATTATATCTTTTTTCTTACTTATAATAAAAAAAGTCATATATTTGCCTCCCAATACATAATAATCATTTAAAAACAATATTTGCATGTATCTAACATCAGAAACTAAAAAAGAAATTTTCGCTAAATACGGTAAAGATGAAAAAAATACCGGAAACGCAGAAGGACAGGTAGCTCTGTTTACTTTTAGAATTAATCATTTAACTCAGCACCTAAAAAGAAATCATAAAGATTTTAATACCGAAAGGGCCCTAGTGAGCTTGGTTGGTAAAAGGAAAAAATTGCTTGACTATCTGAAGAAGAAAGACATCAGCAGATACAGAGCAATCATCGCAGAATTAGGTATTCGTAAGTAAAAAAATAAAGAGGCAATCATCCCAGTTGCCTCTTTTCATATTTTTGAAAGAAGTCATAAAAAGGAGAGAATTTCATTTTTATTGAAAGTTGATTGTTTTTTATATCTTACACCTTAAATAAAAGAGCACTGAAATCCATTAATCAGCCCATTTTTTAATGGATTTGAGTGTTCTTGGTTGTTTTTAAAGAATAATTGACTGTTATAAGAATGTGAATATCTTCTTTTTTTGCTTATGTTATAAATAATATATTAATAAAAATTTTTAATTTTTCATGGAATTCCCAAAAGCAATTACAGAAAAAATCATCCTGGAAGATGGAAGAGAAATTATTCTAGAAACAGGGAAATTAGCAAAACAAGCTGACGGCTCCGTAGTCGTGAAGTGTGGCGGAACGATGTTATTAGCCACCGTGGTAGCGGCAAAAGAAGCAAATCCGGGAGTGGATTTTTTACCATTAACTGTAGATTACAGAGATAAATTTTCTGCAGGAGGTCGTATCCCCGGAGGTTTTATGAAACGGGAAGGAAGACCCACAGACGAAGAGATTTTAACGATGAGGTTGGTAGACAGAGTTCTACGCCCATTATTCCCCGATGATTTTCATGCGGAAATTCAGGTCATGATTCAGCTGATCTCATATGACGGAACCATTCTGCCCGATTCATTGGCGGGATTAGCCGCTTCGGCTGCCATCAGCATAACGGATATACCTTTTAAAGGACCTATATCCGAAGTACGGATCATTCGTCAGGAAGGAAAATACATCATTAACCCAAGCCTCAGTCAACTAAATAAGGATTTTGATCTGGACATCATGGTAGGAGCCTCTAAGGACTCCATTGTTATGATAGAAGGAGAAATGAGCGAAATTTCCGAAAAAGAAATGATCGATGCTATAGCACATGCTCATGAAGCTATCAAAAAACAAATTGAAGCGGAAGAAAGGCTGGCTGCCAAAGTGGAAAGATCATTAGTGAAAAGAGAATATAGTCATGAAGAGCATGACGAAGAGTTACGAAAAGAAATCACCGATTTTTCCTACCAAAAAGTTTACGATATAGCTAAAAACCCTTCAGAAAAACACGAGAGAAGTGAAAAATTTGAAGCTATTTTAACCGAGTTCCTATCCCGATACCCGGAAGAAGAAAGAGAAGAGAAAAAGTCTTTAGCAGCTTCTTATTTTCACGATGTACAAAAAGAAGCCGTTCGACAACTTATACTGAACGAAGGTATACGTCTGGATGGACGTGATACTAAAACCATCCGTCCTATCTGGTGTGAAGTAGATTATATTCCCGGCTCTCATGGTTCCGCCATATTTACCCGGGGAGAAACACAATCGTTAACAACAGTGACCTTAGGCTCTTCTTTAGATGCCAACAGGGTAGACAATGTACTTTCCCAACATGAAGAAAGATTTTACTTACATTATAACTTTCCGCCGTTCTCTACCGGAGAAGCAAGACCTATACGAGGAGTTTCCCGAAGAGAAATCGGACATGGAAACTTAGCTCAAAGAGCTTTAAAGAAAGTAATTCCCGAAGATTCTCCTTACACGATCCGTATAGTATCCGATATTTTGGAATCCAACGGTTCTTCTTCCATGGCTACCGTTTGTGCGGGAACATTAGCATTAATGGATGCCGGTATACAGATCAAAAAACCGGTATCAGGGATTGCTATGGGATTGATTACCGATAAAGAATCTGGAAAGTGGAGCGTATTATCCGATATTCTGGGAGATGAAGATCATCTGGGAGATATGGATTTTAAAGTAACAGGAACTGCCGATGGTATTACAGCCTGTCAGATGGATATTAAAATTCAGGGATTATCCTTTGAAATCATGGAACAAGCCCTAAATCAGGCTAAAGAAGGAAGATTGCATATTTTGGGTAAAATATTGGAAGCCATTCCTGCCCCTAATCCTCAGTTAAAACCTAATGCTCCTAAACTGGTTGCATTGGATATTCCGAAAGATTTCATCGGAGCGGTGATCGGACCCGGAGGTAAAGTCATCCAGCAGCTTCAAAAAGATACAGGAACTGTGATTACCATTGAAGAAAGCGATGAAGTCGGAAAAGTAGAAATATCCGGAATCGATCAGGCTATGATCGATGAAGCAATAGCAAGGATCAAGCAAATTGCTTTTGTACCGGAAGTAGGTTTTGCATATAAAGCCAAAGTTGTTTCCATTAAGCCATTTGGCGCTTTCGTGGAAATTTCCAAAGGAGTAGAAGGCTTAGTGCATATCTCTGAGCTGGAATGGAGAAGACTGGAGAAGGTGGAAGATTCTATTCAGCTGGGAGACATCATTGAGGTGAAATATCTGGGAACCGATGAGAAGAAAAAAATGAAGCTTTCCAGAAAGGTCTTATTACCTAAACCCGAAAAGAAATAGATATTCTCTATCATAAACATAAAACAGACAATTTCGCAGTTGTCTGTTTTTTTATTCACACCTGAGTTCGGAAGGTAAAAAATATTTTTCCTAAGAGCCTAAGACCGTTGCAAAAGTAGCTGTCTAAAAAAATAGAAAAACACTGTATTTTTTTGATTTAAAGAAGAAGTATATCGTTTTTTAACAGGGCAAATTAAAATACATATGAGAAATTAAAACCATGAAAAACAAATTAGTTAAGTTATTGGTCTTTGTGACGGTTTTGGCAGGAGCATTTTATATCTTCAAATTATTTTATAATCCGGATAAGGCTATGGTTTCAACCTCTGGAAATAATGGAGAAATACGGGAAGGAGATCTGATCTTCCAGTCGTCTTTTTCAGAGCAGGGTAAAGCCATACAGCAAGCAACGAAGTCTGTCTATACTCATTGTGGTATCA
Organism: Flavobacteriaceae bacterium; assembly: GCA_031276535.1. Lineage (GTDB taxonomy): Bacteria > Bacteroidota > Bacteroidia > Flavobacteriales > Weeksellaceae > Apibacter. Next base: position 15,590 of record JAISMV010000039.1, on the reverse strand, counting down.
TTTATAAAAGAAACGGAAAGTATTATGTATATGAAGCCGTTCAGCCTGTAAAGCTTACGCCGTTGGATCAATGGATTGCCAGAGGAAAAAATCATCATTATGTAATTAAGCGTTTGAGTAATGCCGATCAAGTATTGATTCCCGAGGCATTGGAAAAAATGAAAAAAGAAGGAGAAAAATTTTTAGGAAAAAATTATGATTCCACCTTTGAATGGAGTGATACGCGTATATATTGTTCCGAATTAATCTGGAAGATTTATAAGAGGGGAACCGGAGTAGAAATAGGAAAGCTGGAAAAATTAAAAGATTTTGATTTGACGGGAGCAGAAGTAAAAAAGAAATTAAAAGAACGGTATGGAGAAAATATTCCGCTCGAAGAAACGGTTATTTCTCCGGCATCTGTTTTTAACAGTGAATTGTTGATTACAGTGAAAGAACAGTGATTTGAATAAAAAATTCCTCTTTTAAAAAAAGATTTTCTATATTGTTTTAATTTTTTAGACAGGCTCTAAAAAATTGAAATTTAAGTATTAAAAAAATCTATTATGGATATTACTTAAAAAAATAATAATCTCTGTATTTTTGTACAGTAAGATTAGTCTGATAAATTAGATTGATCTATATTTTTTAGTTGAGCATGAGTAAAACAAAATACACAGAAGAAGAATTACGAGCAGACCTCGAAAATAAAGAATACGAATATGGCTGGACATCCGATCTGGAGTACGAAAATTTCCCCATAGGCTTGAATGAAGAGATAGTACGGGAAATTTCCAAAAGGAAAAATGAACCGGAATGGATGTTGGAATGGAGATTGGAATCGTATCGTATTTGGGAAAAGATGAATGCTCCTCATTGGGCGAACGTGTCATTTAAAAATCCCGATTTTAAAAATATTCGGTATTATGCTGCCCCGAAGAAGAAAAAAGAATTAACTGATTTGAATGAAGTAGACCCCGAATTACTAAAAACTTTCGAAAAATTAGGCATTTCTTTAGAAGAGCAGAAACGTTTGACAGGAGTTGCAGTAGATGCCGTGATAGACAGTGTTTCTGTGAAGACTACCTTTTCCGCAACTCTGGCAGAAAAAGGAATTATTTTTTGCTCGATCAGTGAAGCTATCCAAAATCATCCTGACTTAGTAAAAAAATATTTAGGAAAAGTAGTGCCTAAAGAAGACAACTTTTATTCCGCGTTAAATTCCGCTGTTTTTTCAGACGGCTCTTTTTGTTATGTTCCTAAAGGGGTAAAATGCCCTATGGAACTTTCCACCTATTTCCGGATCAATCAATCCGGAACCGGTCAGTTTGAAAGAACCTTATTGATCGCCGATGAAGGAAGTTATGTTTCCTATCTGGAAGGGTGTACAGCCCCTCAGAGAGATGAAAATCAGCTTCATGCCGCTGTGGTAGAGTTGATAGCATTGGAAGGAGCAGAAATAAAATATTCTACGGTTCAAAATTGGTATCCCGGAGATAAAAACGGAAAAGGAGGAATATATAATTTTGTCACTAAGCGGGCTTTTTGCGAGAAAGACGCAAAAGTATCCTGGACACAGGTGGAAACCGGTTCTGCCGTAACCTGGAAATATCCGTCCTGTATTTTAAAAGGAGATAATTCCGTAGGAGAATTCTATTCCATAGCTGTAACCAATAATTTTCAGCAGGCAGACACGGGAACCAAAATGATCCATATTGGAAAAAACACCCGTTCCACCATTATTTCCAAAGGAATTTCCGCAGGTAAGTCGCAAAACAGTTATAGAGGATTGGTGAAAGTATTGCCCCATGCGGATAATGCACGAAACTTCTCTCAATGTGATTCCCTGTTGATGGGAAATAAATGTGGAGCTCATACCTTTCCTTATATCGAGATTAAAAATAAAACCGCCCAACTGGAACATGAAGCAACAACCTCAAAAATTGGAGAAGATCAGATCTTTTACTGCAATCAGAGAGGAATTGATACAGAGACGGCGATTGCGTTAATTGTAAACGGTTTCAGCAGAGAAGTGCTGGATAAACTCCCTATGGAATTCGCGGTAGAAGCAAGAAAATTACTCGAAATATCTTTGGAAGGAAGCGTCGGGTAAAATATATCGCTAAGAATCAAATAAGGCAGGGTGAATGACAACCAAACGTATCTCCTGTCCGGAGGGAAATGCATATGACATTACCTGCCCGATTCAACACTTGATTGGGCTTTGGACGGCAAACCTGAAAAAGTTTACTTTTTGCGGAAGCTTGTTTTAGGACAAGACAGGATTACAGGTACACGTCAGATTTCTGTCACCATAAGCATCATCAATTTTCCCTACAGAAGCCCAGAATTTCTTTTCTAAGATCCATTCCAGCGGATACGCCGCTTTTTGCCGGCTGTAGGCATGTTCCCATGTGTCCGAAGTTACTTCTTCCAATGTGTGAGGCGCATTTTTGATAACATTGTCTTCCGGGGAGTATTTTCCTTCGGCAATTTCATCAATTTCTTTTTTAATGGAGATCAATGAATCGGCAAACCGGTCTAATTCTGCCATACTTTCGCTTTCCGTAGGTTCGATCATTAGAGTTCCGGGAACCGGAAAAGATACGGTAGGAGCATGAAATCCGTAATCCATAAGCCGTTTGGCAATATCTGCCACTTCTATACCGAAACTTTTGAAAGGTCGGAAATCTACAATAAGTTCGTGTGCAACTCTTCCGTGTTGATTGGTATATAAAATAGGGTAATGCGGAGCTAATTTCTCTTTTAAGTAATTAGCATTTAAAATGGCGGCAGCAGTCGCTTTCTTTAATCCTCTGTATCCTAACATTCTGATGTAGGCATAAGAAATATTAGCCACCAGAGCAGAGCCGTAAGGAGAAGAAGACAACGTAAGCCGTTCTTTCTCATTAAAAGGAGCATTTGTTGTAGGGAGGAAGGGAATAAGATGTTTTGCAACACAGATCGGACCGATTCCCGGACCTCCTCCTCCGTGAGGAATGGCAAAGGTTTTATGTAAATTCAAATGACAAACATCCGCCCCGATGTATCCCGGACTGGTATAAGCCACCTGTGCATTCATATTGGCTCCGTCCATATAAACCTGTCCTCCGTAGGAATGTATAAGATGGATGATTTCTTTTACGTTGGTATCGAAAAACCCATAGGTAGAAGGATACGTAATCATCACGGCAGCCAGAGTGTCTTTATGAAGTTCTGCCTTTTGTTTCAGGTCTTCCAAATCAAATTCTCCGTTTTCCAGATTTTTCACCACCACTACTTTTAATCCGGCTATAGCGGCAGAAGCAGGATTGGTTCCGTGAGCAGATTGTGGGATCAGGGCAACATTCCGGCGTCTTTCTCCTTTTGATTTTAAGTATTCGCGGATCACCATCAATCCGGTATATTCGCCTTGTGCTCCGGAATTAGGCTGTAAAGAAGTTCCGGCAAATCCGGTTATTTCAGCCAAATATCTTTCCAGTTCATGAATCATTTGAAAGTATCCTTTTGCCTGTTCCTGAGGAACAAAAGGATGAAGGGAATTCCATTCCGTCCAGGAAAGAGGAAGCATTTCCGCAGCAGCATTTAGTTTCATGGTGCAGGAACCCAAAGAGATCATGGAGTAATTTAATGCAATATCTTTTCTTTCCAGTTTTTTTATGTATCTCATGAATTCGGTTTCCGTATGGTACTTTTTAAATACTTCATGGGTAAGGAATTCGGATTTTCGTATGAGATTTTCCGGGATATTAGGATTTAGGGGAGAATTTAATTTTTTAAATTCGGAACCTTTATATCGTAAAAAGAGAGATAAGATCACAGCGAATTGTTCATCGGAAACGGTTTCATCCAGACTGATGCTCAGTATTCCGTATGAAAAATAATTTAAGTTGATTTGCAAGGATTCAAACAGTTTTTTTATTTCTTCTTTTTCTTCCTCGGAAATATAGATTTTAACGGTATCAAAAAACGGTTCTTCTGAAATATTGAAACCAACAGAATGCAAATGTTCTTTTAACAGGATGGTCTTTAGGTGTATATCGGAAGCGATGGATTTTAATCCTTTTGCTCCGTGATAAACGGCATACATTCCTGCCATCACCGCTAATAAAACCTGTGAAGTACATATGTTGGAAGTTGCCCGTTCTCTTTTGATGTGCTGCTCTCGGGTTTGAAGAGACATTCTCAGTGCAGGGTTGCCGTGCTTATCTTTGGATACGCCGATGATTCTCCCGGGAATGTTTCTTTTATAGTCTTCCCTGCACGCAAAATAAGCGGCGGAAGGACCTCCGTATCCCATAGGAATGCCGAACCGCTGAGTGGAACCCACGGCAACGTCTGCTCCCAATTCAGCAGGAGGGGTTAAAACGGTTAAAGCCAGAATATCCGCAGCCATTACCACTTTTATATTTGATAGTTTAGCCCGGGAGATAAAATTCGAATAATCGAAAATTTCTCCATGTTTGGCAGGATATTGTACAAGAGCGCCAAAGAAAGTTTCATCAAATGAAAAATTCTGATGATTTCCGGTAACAATATCAATCCCTAATCCCATGGCTTTGGTCTTTACTACAGCGATGGTTTGAGGGTATACTTCTTCTGAAATAAAAAACTTCGTAGATTCGTTCTGAGTTTTAGGACGTGCTTCATAGAGCATATGCATAGCCTCGGAAGCGGCTGTTCCTTCGTCCAGTAAAGAAGCATTGGTTAGCGGGAATCCGGTAAGGTCGGAGATGACGGTTTGAAAGTTTAGCAATGCCTCCAGTCTTCCCTGTGAAATTTCTGCCTGATAGGGAGTATAAGCGGTATACCATCCCGGATTTTCAAAAATATTCCGTTGGATCGGAGCCGGAAGAATAGTACCGAAATAACCAAATCCGATATAGGAGTTAAAAAGAATATTTTTAGAAGCCAGTTTTTTGGATAACAGAATCATTTCGTGTTCTGAAACCGGTTTGGGCAGGTTGAGTTCTTTTTGTCCTAAAATGCTTGCGGGCAGGGTTTGTTCTATCAGTTGCTGAACGGAATCAGCATTAATTTTTTTAAGCAGGGTTTGTATAGTGTTTTCATCAATTCCAATGTGACGAATAGAAAAATCCGAGGTGTTCATAAGTTTTATTTGAGTTGTAATAAACCGTCAAATATAAGATTTAATTCTAAATAAAAAGATATTTTAACTAATGAATCAGGGTAAACGCATGCATAGGAGAGTAAAACGAAGTTTTCTGTTGATATTGTGTTTTCGTTGTAATCTTTTGTTTTTACCATTTCTGTCTGACGGTTTTTTTTAATTTTTTTTAGAAATTTTTATGGAAATTTAATCTTTTTTACATCTAGTGTATAATAGTACACAAATCAGTAATTTTGATAACAAATATTATAATACCATGAAACGGATCTTTTTATTTTCACTTATCGCGTTTACACAATTTGCCATGGCACAGAAATTTAACTACGAACAAAAATGGAAAGAAATCAGACAGCTGTCCGAAAAAGGAGAGGCGAAGTCTTTGCTGCCCAAAATAAACCAAATATATTCTCAGGCAAAAAAGGAGAATAATGTCCCTGAAATCGTCACTTCGTTGATTTATCAGTCTCAAATAATTTCCCGGACTCAGGAAGACGAAGGGCATGATTCGTACAAACTGGTAATTCAAAATTTTGAAAAAGAAATAATTTCTTCAACAAGGGAAACTAAACCCGTTTTACAATCTCTTTTGGCTCGTATCTATCAGGATTATATGAATTATACCCGATGGGAAAGGCGCAATATCACTGAGGTGGAAACTCTTTCTGACGACATCAGTACCTGGACTCCCAGACAATTAGTGCAAAAAAGTCTGGATCTATATAAAGAATCCGTTCAGGACAAAGAATTTCTTCAAAGAGAAAAATCCAAAAACTGGAAAAAATTACTTGAAACCCAAGAAGACCTGATCTTGTATCCTACCTTATATGATATTCTGGTAACCCGCTACATCAATGCTCTTTCCCATAGAGATACAGATATTGCTCATTGGGAAGAAACAGATATTTCCGGGGAACCGGTTACTATCGATAAAGACCAAATCATAAAAGATCAAATCGCCGGATTATTGGATTTTCACCGGAATGATTCGGACAAATCAGCCTTTTTGAATGTAAAATTAAAGGAAATTATAGTGACGGCAGATCCTGACAAGCCGGAATCAATATCCGAACAGGTAGTGAAGTTAGCCCAATCCTATCCTGATGAGAAGTTTTCGGCATATTTATATTATTTCGCAGCAGAAAAGATCCGTGATTCGAACAAATCCCAAGCGTTTGCTATTTGTAGAAATGTTACTTATACAGAGAAAAATTCATGGTCTTTGAATTGTAAAAATCTTCAGGAAGAATTACAGGTTGCTTCTCTGATTTTCTCTCTGGATAGAGTACTTCTTCCTGATCAGAATATTCCCCTCACGCTGGGAGCAACTAATCTGGATGCGGTATACTATCGGATCTATGAGGTAAATCCGGGAGTGTATCCGGATATAACAGAAAAGAACACAATTCTGAATAATAACGAAATATATTCATTAACAAATAAAAAGGTTGTCAGAAAAGGAATATTGAAGCTGAAACATTTTGATGATTTTGCCGCCCATTCCACTTTAGTAAAATTAGATGGACTACCACAGGGAAATTATCTGATAGAATTCGCCAATAATCCCGATTTTGACAAAGTAAAAAAAGGTACGAAAAATCTGTTGGGTTCTTCTTACTTTATGGTACATGACAAAACACTGGTAAAGTTGGGAAGTCTTTCATCCTATCAGTTAGTTAACCGTAAGACCGGGAAAGTTCTTGCAGATCGGAATTTACAACTTTTTCACCGGTTATGGGATACCGGTAAAGATTCAAAAGTTTTATCAAATCCCGTATCCGTGAAAACCGACAACAATGGAATTTTTAAATTACCGTATTTAAAAAACAATAATTACAATTATGTTTATCTCTATAATCCGGAATCTCAATCGTATATTAAGCTTTCTATCTATATGAATGAACATGATTCGTATGATAATAAAACTCAGGAAACAACTTCCATCTTCACAGATCGGGCGATATACCGCCCCGGACAAAAAGTATATTTTAAGGCAATAGTATACACAAAATATAAAAATGAAGCTCATATAGTCAAAAATCAGAGGGTTACCCTGTCGCTGCATAATGTTAACAACGAAGAAGTTTCTTCTTTGGAACTGATTTCAAATGAGTATGGAAGTGTTTTTGGAGAATTTATTCTCCCACAGGGAGGATTAACCGGAGAATACTATCTGAAATCTGATTTTGGATACGACAGTTATTCTTTCAGTGTTGAGGAATATAAAAGACCCAAATTTGAAGTTAGTATGGATGAATTGAAAGGGGAATATACATTGGAGAAAGAAGTAATTACTACGGGTAAAGCCATTTCCTATTCCGGGGTTCCTGTTTCGGAAGCTAAAATGGTATATAGGGTGGAAAGACAGGAAATTTTTCCTTTTTACCGATGGTATTTCCCTGTTTATTCCTCTTCACCGGAAACCATAGTTCAGGGAGAATCCGTTACGGACGGAGAAGGGAAATTTACCGTTTCATTTACCGCCCGCCCCAAAGAACCCCGAAAAGACAATGAATACAGAACCTATACCTATACGGTATATGCAGATATTACGGACATTAACGGAGAAACTCATTCTGCCGAAACTCGTGTCACTATCGGAGATTTGCCCAAAAAACTGACTTTACAAATTCCCGATACGTCCACTCAAAAAGATTTCACCCAAATAGTTATAAATTCCACCAATCTGAATGACGTAAAGGAACCGTCCCGAGGCAAACTGACCCTGACTGAGCTAAAAAGTCCGGCACGAATTATTTTGCCTGATAAAATAAACTCCGTCCCTGATTATCAATTGTATGACGAATCTACATTTAATCAGTATTTTCCTCATATTCCTTATTCAAAAGAGGAACAAAACCCTCAATTCTGGAAAAAAGGAAATTCCGTTGCCTATGATTTTGATACTGAAAGATCAGATACGGTCAGTTTAAAATCTAATTTATCCAAAGGATATTATTTAGTCGAAGCATTTACCCTATACGGAAAAGACAGTATCAAAACCCAAAAGATAGTTGAAATTCTGGACGATAAAACATTAAAATCCACAGATAATTTGTTCTATTCTGCTTCAGCCTCAAAACCTTCCTATAAAGTGGGAGAAAAAATAGAAATTAATTTCTTTTCCGACCTGAAAGACGCAACGGCGGTTCTACACCTGAAAAGCGCCCACAAATGGATAGAACATAAAGAAATCCCTATCAAAAATGGCAAAGGAACGTATTCTCTAACGGCAAATAAGGAATTTCTGGTTGACGGATTGCACGTATTTTCTTATCTGATTAATGAAAACGGACATAAGCAGGAAAGTTTTTCGATAAAGATCGAAGACGAACCTAAGGACTTAAAAATAATAACAAAAGTTTTCAGAGATAAGCTGACACCCGGCTCTAAAGAAACATGGGAATTAACCCTAAGCGGTAAGGACAAAGATAAAATTACGGCGGAGGTATTAGCTGCGATGTATGACGCTTCTTTAGACCAGTTTCGTTCCAACTCTTATTCCTTCTTCCCTTGGGCATATTATCCTCCCTATGAAAATTCATATCAGATTCAGATAACAGGATATTATTCAAATTCAGAAATAATGTATCCTTATCATGAATATTTAAATTATAAGACACCTCAAATAGTTGACCTGATAGATTTTGATATACATTATGGATTATTAAGGTATGAAAGCAGATCATTAAAAAGTTCCGTTAAGTATAGGGATGTGGCACGAATGGTTGCTGAATCTCCTTCCACGATGGTTTCTGAAGAAGAAAAAGAAATAATTGGTAATGCATTGAATGATATTGCCACTGATAGTGCAGAAATATCGGATGTTGGAAGACACAAAGGAGAGGATAAGGAAAGTATAGAATTTTCAGGAATTCAGGCTCGGACTAACTTACAGGAAACCGCATTTTTCTACCCGAATTTACATACGGATGAAAACGGAAATGTAAAATTAACGTTCACCTCTCCGGAAGCCTTAACCAAATGGAAAATATTGTTGCTGGCACATACTCAGGATTTATATTCCGGTACTGCGGAATTGTATGCCCAGACACAAAAAGACCTGATGGTGGTACCTAACGTTCCGAGATTTTTACGGGAAAACGATGAAATTACCATTAGTACAAAGATCAATAACGTATCGGCAAAAAAATTATCCGGAAATGCCCGCCTGTTTTTATTCAACGCCCTGACCGATCAACCGGTAGATGCCGATTTTAAGAACACATCCGCCCTCGTTCCTTTTCAGGCGGATGCCGCAAAAAATACCGAAGTAAACTGGACTATCAAAGTTCCGGAAAATATTCAGGCTGTAACTTACCGAATCGTAGCTCAGGCAGGAGATTTTTCCGATGGAGAAGAAAGCATTCTGCCGATAGTAACTAACCGTATGCTGGTAACGGAAACCCTTCCTGTCAGCATAAAAGAAAATCAAATCAAAAAATATCAGTTTGATAAACTAATTAATGCTAAATCCGGTTCATTACAAAACTTCAACCTTAGTTTGGGAATGACTACAAATCCGGTTTGGCTGGCGGTTTTCTCTCTGCCATATTTAAGAGAATATCCGTATGAATGTTCCGAGCAGCTGTTTAGTCGTTTGTATGGGAATGTACTTTCTACCTACATACTGAATTCTTCCCCTAAGATCAAAAAAGTATTTGATAACTGGAATGCTCAGGGAATCAACGTATCTAATCTGGAAAAGAATCAGGAGCTGAAAAACATTCTTCTGGAAGAAACTCCGTGGATCCGCGACGCGGAAAATGAAAGCGAGCGAAATAAAAGAATAGCCTTATTTTTTGATTTAAATAAAATGTCTCAGGAAAATACTCAGGCACAAAATAAGCTCATCCGACGTCAAAATTCAGATGGCAGTTTTTCTTGGTTCGACGGTGGATATTCCAGTAACTATATTACCCAACACATTATCATGGGCTTCGGACAACTAAATCGGATGCTGGGAGATAAATCCCCGGACTATTTGAATGATGACCTACAAAATGTTATTAAAGAAGCTATCCGGTATGCAGATAAACAAACCATCAATTATATAAAAGAACAAAAAAAATATAAAGAAAAAGTTGACGGCAAAAATCTAATACATTATTACTACGTGAGAAGCTTCTGGAAAGACCAGTATAAACTGCCGTTCGAAATATCCAAATATCTGGGAGACATTAACAAAAATATTTCCGATTATTTCGAAAAATATGATTTACAAAATAAAGCAATGGCTGCCGTAGTGCTAAATAGATACGGATATGAAACCTCCGCCCGAACAATCATCCATAACCTGAAAGAAACCTCTGTGGAAACGGATGAAATGGGAATGTACTGGAAAGATAACAGACCGGGATGGTATTGGTATCAAACTCCGGTAGAATCACAGGCTAAAATAATAGAAGCCTTTGCGGAAGTAACGCCGGAGGATATAAGATCCATAGAGGAAATGAAAGTATGGTTATTAAAAAACCGTCAGACCAATTCGTGGAATTCCACAAAAGCAACTACCGATGCCGTATATGCTCTGATGAACTTTGGAAAGGATTGGTCGGATGCCGAAAAAGGCGTAAAGATTTTCATGGGAGATACCCCGGTTTATCCTTCTCACGATATAACTGCGGAGCAGGCTTCCGGCTACATTAAAAAATCGTGGAATGCAGAGCAGATTAAACCCGAGATGGGAATGATAACCGTAGAAAAAACATCTCCGGGAGTAGCTTGGGGAGGAATATACTGGCAGTATTTTGAAGATCTGGATAAAATCACTAAGGCGGATTCCAACATAAAAATGCAAAAGCAGCTGTTCCGAAAAGTAAATACCGATAAAGGACAACAATTACAGGAAATAACAGACAATAAGTTAAGTAAAGTAGGAGATCTGATAACGGTCCGATTAGTGATAAAAGTAGATCGGAACATGGAATACATTCACATCAAAGATATGAGAGCCTCAGGATTTGAACCGGTTAATGTGCTTTCTCAATACAAATACCAAAACGGAGCAGGCTATTATGAAAGTACGGGAGATGCTGCTACTAATTTCTTCTTTGAAAGATTGACAAAAGGAACTTATGTTTTTGAATACGATGTACGAGCTAATAACAAAGGAGAATTCTCTAACGGAATCACCCAATTGCAATCCATGTATGCTCCGGAAATGTCGGCACATAGTGAAGGAATTCGAGTGAAAATAAAATAGGGCAGTCCTCTCTTTAAAATTCACAACATATTGAATAATAAAAATATCTAAGAAAAAGGCTGGGATTTAGTAACCTTGAGGAAGAAACCCTTAACCCTAAATCGGCTATGCATTTTAAGCGGGAATTCAGTGCTTTTAATCCGAACCAGGACTGAATAAGAAAATCTTATATTTAGCCCATGTTTAAAAATTCGGGAAAAAATTATGCTTTTAAGATTTTCATTTAGCGGAACTTAAATAAATTTTCATACAAAAACATGATTAATATCATGTACGCTACATAAACTTAGAATAAATAAAAATATACATTTGTTAAATTATTAAAACTAATAATTTTTCAATATGAAAAAAACATGGATTTTTCTCTTTTTATGCAGCGTTTTTGTTATGGTTAAAGCTCAGGATAAACCGTCTGATTCATTAGAAAGAGAGAGGCTTAAAGAAGAAATTAAAGCGGAAGTAAAAGCAGAAATGATTTCCGAAATTAAAAAGGAGATCGCAGAAGAAAATAAAACGTTCAGTTTAAAAAATTTCACCTTGAGCGGGTATGGAGCCGTCAATTATTATAATTATGAATTCGACACGGATCCCAGCCTTAAAAACAAAACAGATATAGAAAGATTAAATTTATACTTAGGATATAAATTTAATGATTGGTTAAGCATGAGATCCGAGATAGAATACGAACATGGAGGAACAGGAGCCACTCTGGAATACGACGTACAGGAAGAAGGAGGAGAATTTGAACAGGAGGTGGAACAGGGAGGAGAAGTGAAACTCGAACAATTGTACATCGACTTTAATATAAAACCCTGGCTGAAAGTTAAAGTAGGGAGAATGAAAGTACATTTTGGCATAGCCCAGAATTTGGATCGCCCGATCCAATACTTTACCGCTTACCGTCCGGAAATGGAAAATGAGATCCTTCCCGTAGGCTGGTATGAAAACGGAATCCAGCTATATGGAACGTTGTTTGAAAAATGGAACTATGAATTATCATTAGTTAATGGGTTAGACTCCTCCGGATTTAGTTCCCGCGGATGGATAAAAGACGGACATCAGGGCAAGTTTGAGATGACAAATGCAGAATCCTTTGCCGTTGCCGGAAGATTGGATTATAAATTTGGCACCCATAGAGATACTTATATAGGAATTGCCGGATATGTAGGAGATTCCGCACCTAATCGTCCCAAAAAAGACATGAAAAAATCCGCTTATGTAACCATCGTAGAAGGACATGTGTCTTACAATGAAAATTATTTGCGATTTAATACTCTGTTCCTGTACGGAAATTTGGAAAATTCAGATATAGTATCCAAAAACAATTCCAAATTACCCAAAGCTTTAGGAGTAAAAAGGAACGGAGTAGGAAAAAATGCGTTAGGGTTTTCTGCTGAAGCAGGTTATGACATACTTCACCTGATCAATAAAGATACGCGGCAGCTGCTGTATCCTTTTTTCAGATATGACTATTACAACACCATGTATGACGTGGAAGGAAATGTAGTGAAGAATCCGAAATGGGAACGTAATACGATCACAGCAGGATTAAACTGGTTTGTACATCCTCAGATTGTGTTCAAAGCTCATTATTCCAACCGAAGACTGAGCTCTCAGGATTATGACCCCGTGTCTTTCGTACCTACCGGTAAAAAACAAAAGGAGAACACTTGGGCTTTGGGCGTAGGCTTCTCATTTTAAACAGAAAAAAATAAATAATACATGTAAAATTAATAAAATAATATGAAAAAAACAGGATTTTATCTAGGTTTAGCTCTTTTAAGCTTTATCGTGTTCATTGGCTGTAGTGATAATGATTCGGATTCGGATTATGGAACGACAGATAATACCTATAAAGAGATTTTGACTAATGAGGCGGCGGTTATAACAGCAACATATGTTGACTTGGCAGAAAAAGCAAAGGTCTTAAAGGATAAGGTATACGCTTTGGAAAAAGGGAATGATGCAGCGCTGCAGGCTGCCAAGGAGGCATGGGTAGTGGCAAGAGCTCCTTGGGAGTTATCGGAAGCCTTTTTATGGGGACCGGTTGATTTTGAAGGGGTAGATCCCGCTATTGATTCCTGGCCTGTAAATGTTGCCGAAATTGATGCGATTTTTGCCAGTGGAAAACCCATTACTCCGGAAGTGTTGGAAGCTAATGATGAAACCCGAGGATTTCACACTCTGGAATATTATCTTTGGGGAGTGAATGGAAATAAAAAAGCATCTGAATTAACCGACCGTGAAATTGAATATTTAAAGGCAGTGGCTCAGGATTTGTATGAGAAAACAACCTATCTGGCTGATAAATGGTCTCCGTCCGGAGGAAATTATTCTTCTGTTTTGATCAATGCAGGCCAGAACGATGTCTATAAATCTCCGGAAGCGGCACTTACAGAATTAGTAGAGGGAATGATTACCATAGCGGATGAAGTAGCATCTCAAAAAATAGAAACTCCTTTAAATGGGAATAATGGAAGCGCTAAACCGGATGAAGAAGAATCCCGGTTCAGTAAGAATTCCATACTGGATTTTTCCGATAATATCAGAAGTATTCAGAATATTTATTTAGGAAAATATAAGACAGCACAAGGAAAAGGATTGACCGATATTGTTGCTCCTCAGAATCCCTTATTAGATGCTCAGATAAAAGCTAAAATAACAGAATCTATAAATGCTTTGGAAGCAATACCGGTTTCTTTTACGGATGCTATTTTTAATAACCGGTCTAAAGTGGAAAACGCTCAGAATAAAATATTGGAACTTCAGGATATTTTAGAAAACCAGCTAAAAAAGCACATATCTAACCTATAAAAAGTAATAAAAATGAAATAAAAGGTCTTGAATAAAAATATTTTTATTTAAGACCTTTTTTCTATAATTTTACTCTCAAAATTATAAACCATGAAACTGTCATATGCATTTTTCCTATCTCTGTTTATCTTTCTTATATATTCCTGTTCCGATGATGATACCATTGATACGGGAGTTCCCGTAGAGGAATACCCGGATATCAGCGATCGGCTTCACGCAGGAGGAGCAACCACCATATATACGTCATCCAGTCAGGCATACAGCTGGCCGGCTCCCGGTCTGACAGCTTCAGAGCAATACAAGCATGACAGAGGAGATAAGCTTTTTGAAACTTCTTTTGTAACGGCTCCCGCTACTATTTACGGAGGATTGGGACCCATATACAATAATGTTTCCTGCATATCCTGCCATCCCCGAGACGGAAGGGCTCCTTTTCCGGAAGCAAATATTAATGCATTAAGCGGATTATTCCTACGGATAAGCATTAACGGAACAGATGCCCATGGCGGGCCCAATCCTGTTCCCGGCTTTGGAGATCAGGCACAGAATCAGGCAATTTTCGGCTATACACCGGAAGCCAAATACGGAGTTACCTATACGGAAATAACGGAAGAATTTGCAGATGGAACAAAAGTTATCCTGAAAAAGCCCCATTATTCCCTTACCAATACTTACGCTCCTCTTCCGTCCGGGGTGATGCTTTCTCCTCGTATAGGAACCCCCATATTCGGAATGGGTCTGTTGGAAGCCATACCGGAAGCGAATATTCTGGCAAAAGAAGATATCAATGATGCAGACGGAGATGGCATCTCCGGAAAAGCAAATTACGTTTGGGATGAAGTGAGTCAGAGCCAAAAATTAGGACGTTTCGGATGGAAGGCAAGTGTTCCTTCGGTATTGGTGCAGACCATAGCAGCCTTTCACGGAGATTTGGGCATTACCAGTCCGAAGCGTCCCAAAGAGGATTACTATATTAATAACGGATTGAGCGATGGGTTGAATGACGACCCTGAAATTGATACAAACATATTGGAATTGGTAGATTTATATTGCCGTACCTTAGGAGTGCCTGCCCCAAGAAATATTAATAATCCTGTCGTGAAAAAAGGAGCAGCTGTATTTAGAGGAATAGGCTGCGCCAAATGCCATACTCCCCAGCAAAAAACAGGAAGTGATCCGATTTCGGTATTGTCTGAACAGACATTTTATCCCTATACGGATATGTTGCTTCATGACATGGGAGAAAATCTGGCAGACGGCAGACCCGATTTCCTGGCAGATGGAAACGAATGGAAAACCCGTCCGCTTTGGGGGATAGGATTAACCCAGTTAATTAACGGACATACACACTTCATGCACGACGGAAGAGCGAAAAATATTACCGAAGCCATTCTTTGGCATGGAGGAGAAGCAGAAAAATCAAAAAACAGGTTTAAAGCATTAAGTCTGGATAGGAGGGAAGCT
>JAISMV010000012.1 GCA_031276535.1 Flavobacteriaceae bacterium | reverse complement strand
TATTTTATTGCTATTTTTGAGATGGATTTTTTGCTTTTTATTTGAAGATTTAGCGGGCTAAATCAAGAAGAAAAAGTGAAAAAGGCGCTCAAAAGAGCTTAAAAAGAATGCAGAATATAATTAGAACCTAAAAATAAATAGTTGAATAAAATTTAAACAGGCTCTTATATTCCCGAATATTTAGCTATAATTTTTTCAAACCATTTTTGAGGAAGGATTGACTTTGCCATAACGGAAAGTTTTTGAGTGAAAGCCCCAAAATAATAGTGAGGTTTCAAACGGGATTTTTGTAACAAAAGCTTCTCGATAAAAGGGGGTAATTTTTCAGGATCAGTACCGGTATTAACATCAACGTCCATCCGGTCATGGACTTTCTCGAAATCATATTTGTAAATTTTAGAAATATCGCTTTTGATCCGGCTTTCAGCTATGTTAGTGCGAATATCTCCCAAGTTGACGGTACATACTTCAATATCGGTATTTTTCAGTTCATACCGCAGAGCTTCGGTAATCATATCCAAAGATGATTTTGAAGCCGAGTAAAAACCGCGAAAAGGTAATCCCATAACGCTTCCTATGGAAGAAATATTAATGATCTTACCCTTATTTGCTTTTCTCATTACGGGTAATGTTTCAGAGATGATGCGCACCGCTGCAATCAAGTTGAGAGTAAACAAATTTATAATTTCTTCCCGGGTCGCATTTTCTACAGAACCGATCATCCCTCTTCCGGCATTGTTTATTACCCAATCAATTCTTTCCGTTTTTTGAAATATATGTTGGAAAGCATTCTTCACTTCATCTTCCCGGGTAATGTCCGTAGGGATTGTGGTGAAGTCGGCTCCTTCCGGAACAGACCTGCTTAAACCAAAAACCAGATACCCTTTTTTGTGAAAATAATTTCCTAAAGCTAATCCAACCCCGGAAGAAGTTCCGGTAATTATAATTGTTGTTCCAGGCATGTTCTTACAATTTAACCAAAACAAAGTTAAAATTTTATTTTGAAAATACGGTAAACAAAATTAAAAAAGGGAATCTGAATATTCAGATTCCCTGTACAATAATAAAGTTTTTAAGTTTGTGCTTTATGTTAATTAATCAACTTATCCCAACTAAGTTGTCTTAAAAGCAATTCCTTTTTTAACTCCATTTCAGATAACCTGCGATAGAATCATCGGAAACCGGTCGACAGTATTCTGCGATACTCTTCTTAATCTGTTCCGTTACAATCATCCGCTGACAGTCATCTTTCTGTTATGTTATAATAACAATAATTAAAATAGCACTTTTCCTTTACTTGTTGTTTTCGGGTTTGAACTTCAGGCTTGAAAAAAATATACACTCGGTCTTTTCATCAAAGCAATCCAAACGATTTCAACAATTTAGAAATCATAATAAAATCACAAACTTTTTTATCTATATGTTTACCATATTTTCCATAAAATTCACTTCAAATATACACAAAATGAAAGCAAATATCCACATGATATATATCATAAATGGAAAAATTTAACAACATCAACTTTGTAATAGTATATAATTTAATAAAATAGATGTTGTATTAGCATTGATGTGTAGTTGGGGCTATTTTCCGTTATACTCGTTCATGGCGTTGGTGATGCCCGAAAAAATAAAAGTTTTCACCGCTTCGGAACTGATGTCGATTCTTTCGGCAAGAGTTTCTTTTTCTTCCTCGCTCCATTCTCCCAATACGTAGTCAATTTGTTGTCCTTTAGAGAAATCACTTCCGATTCCTAATCGTAAACGGGGATATTGTTGAGTTTGTAAGGAATTTTCTATGCTTTTTAATCCATTATGTCCGGCATTGCTTCCTTTGGATTTAATCCGGATGGTACCGAAAGGGAGATTTAGATCATCACAGATGATCAGACAGTTTTCGGGTTTTATGTTTTCTTTGCTGAGCCAGAACTTAACGGCGTTTCCACTTAGATTCATATAAGTATCCGGTTTAAGTATAAAAGTCTTTCTTCCCTTGTAAGAAGTTTCACAAAGTTGTCCGAAATTGGAGGGTTTAAAGGAAGCATTTAATTTCTCACTTAGCTTTTCAACAATTAAGAAACCTATATTGTGGCGTGTATAAACGTATTCAGCCCCCATATTACCCAACCCGACAATCAAATATTTGTTCATTGCTTTTTTACATTCGGTTTTTACATGCAGAAATCAGCGGTTTTCGGTATAATGCCGTTTTATCCGTAACAATTCGAAAGGAAGTTTCAGGGAGTAGGAAAATTTTACTTTGGAATCTCCTACATCTTTCCAGGCTTCCAACGGGATTTCTTTTGCTCTTTTTTCTACATTTTCTTTGCCTACAATATTAATGAATTTAAAGAAAATTTCCACATCAAAACTCCAGTTTGAAATGAAAGGGTCTTTGAAGATCTGCTGAGCTAAACTTCCGGAAAAGGCTTTGGCTCCACATTGGGTGTCATACACGGGTAGATCCAGCATGGTGCTGGACAAAGTGGCAAATATTCGTCCTATCAGGTGGCGGTATAGTTTTCTGTTCACATGAGCTCCTATTCTTTTTATTCTGGAGCCGAATGCAAAAATAATAGTATCGTCCATGTATGAACATATTCTTTTATATTCATCAATAGAAGTTGCCAGGTCGGCATCCAGATACCCTATGACATCAAAAGTTTTCCATTTGAAAGATTCGTTCACCCCGGTGAAAACAGCTGCTGCCTTTCCCTCATTTTGCTTTTTATCGACTACTAAAATATTGTCGGGAAATTTTTGATAAAGATCATTTAGAATCCGGAGCGTATTATCGGAACTTCCGTCGTTTACAAAACAAAAATAAAGATTTTCATCCACGGAAAGACTGGTTTCGAAATCCGCTGTAAAGAGCCGGGATTCTTCGTTATAACAAGGAACAATTACACAGTTGGTTTTCATATATGATTATTTGCTTATAATCGCTTTTTTATTAAAAAAGTCAGCCATGGACTGATTATAAAAATGTTTCGGATCTTTGCTTAAATCCGATTCGGAAATAGTATAAGGTCTTGATTTCAGAGATTCTACATAAATAGTATCTTCTTTGGAATTTCGGATTATTGTATATCGTGTTTTCATTTCTTTTTTAAATTCCTTGACTTTTCCACTCAGTAAATCGTCATAAGAATGATATAGATTATTGGTAAGCTGCAAAATGTTTTTATTTCCGATGACAAAAATATAACTAAAAATTAAAAGCAACAGAGTAATGCTTAAAAAATACTCAGACAGACGTGAGTTGAAAATCACAGGAAGGGTTATTAATTTGTAGCAGAATATTATAGAGAAAAGAAGAATTACCAGAAATATGATGTTCACGGTTCTTAGGGGAGGATAAGCTCCTAAAGACCACAAGCTGGGGAAACATCCTGAAAATAAGAACGCTATAAATAAAAAAATATAAAAATAAAAAGGAAGATTTAAAAAGTTCAGCTTTATTTTTAGCAATGGTTTTCTTAGGTTATAGAATACGAGTAAGGTTAATAAAAAGGAGAGGAGTCCGTATCGGATGACAACCACCGCCATTTTCCGGAAAACTTTGACAATACTTTCAGATGCTGTTATGTGGTGGCTGATTGCGCTCTCGGAACGGACATTGTTGCCCGGAGCAAGTAAAATAAATAAAGTTAAAACTCCTGCCCATAGCAGTAAACCGAAGTATAAGGAATTTATCTTCTTTTGCGTATAGTAAGAATAAGCAACCACGGAAAAGATAAAAATGTTCAGATATACCATGGATATTTCATTGCAGCCGATAATAAGAAAAGTAAGAATGAAGAGAGCTATTTTAGAAAATACAGATTGAGATTTAGTGGTCTTAATCAGGAATCCAATGAATAACAGAGATAAAATATTACCCAAATGATAGGTAGCAGAGCCGGACAGCCAGTAAAAGGCGGAATATACATCCGGCACAAGGAATAAATATAAGAAACAAAAAAACGCAGTGAGCAGTGAAGAAAGTTTCCTGTCATTTGAAAGTTGATGGAACATAAAAAAGGAAGCGATAGTAAAAAAGACTATCATGCAAAGCGCGATAAGTTTATATCCCCAGAACCAGCCGAAATAAATAGGGTCGGTAATGAGGATGGCAGTTGCCGTATATCTGCTTCCCCAATGAAGATATTCGTAGATTTGAATATTCAGGAAAGAATCCGTGAATAGTCTTACGGCATACGCATAATCGTCGGTAGCGGGTTCAGCATAGATGCAGAGGATCAAAAAAGGGATCACTGCTAAAAAAAATAAAATGATAACAAGTCTGCTGAAAAAATTATAAGTAAAAAGACTATTCATAAAAAATATAACTTAAAAAGTTAGAGCTTGTTTAAATTTTATTGCTATTTTTGAGATGGATTTTTTGCTTTTTATTTGAAGATTTAGCGGGCTAAATCAAGAAGAAAAAGTGAAAAAGCCACTCAAAAGAGCTTAAAAAGAATGCAAAATTATAATTAGAACCTAAAAATAAATATTTGAATAAAATTTAAACAGGCTCTTATTAAGCAACGCAACACAAAGATATATCTTTTTTACCGGATAGGAACAATCCCCGGCAACTGAACAAAAGATTGAATTTTTTCAAAAAATTCCATGACCGTTTGAATAGCGTAAATTTCATCCTTTCTCAGATAGAGCAACAGTCCTTCATTTCCGTTCTTTTGTTTTAAAAAGGCTTCCGTAGGATGTTGTTGTAAATAATCCAGAATCTTTTTAAAAGTATCGGATTGGAAATATTTTGACTGGGCATTAACCGGAAAATAAGCCAGTAAGACCTTGTTTTTTATCACCAGCTTTTCAAAGCCCAGATGTTTGGCGATCCATTTCAGCCGTATGCTTTCCAGCAGCTCCTGAGTATGTTTGGGCAGAGCGCCGAAACGGTCTGTTAGTTCCTCCTTAAAGGTAGTAAGATCCTTTTCATTTTCAATAACTGAAAGTTTTTGATACAGAGAAAAACGTTCCTCTACCTTGTTTACATATTCATCGGGGATAAGTAGCTCAAAATCAGTATCAATTTGCACATCTGAAATAAAATCTTTAGTTTCGTTTTCTTTCTCAAACAGATCCGAAAACTCATTTTCTTTGAGTTCCTCAATAGCCTCATTCAGTATTTGTTGATATGCTTCAAATCCGATCTCTGCAAAAAAACCGCTTTGCTCGGCGCCCAGTAAATCTCCGGCTCCCCGGATCTCAAGATCTTTCATGGCTATGTTAAATCCGGAACCTAGATCGGAAAATTGTTCCACAGCCTGTAATCGTTTTTTTGCTTCCGAAGTAAGTACCTCCAAAGGAGGAGTGATCAGATAACAAAAAGCTTTCCGGTTAGAGCGCCCGACTCTTCCTCTCATTTGATGCAAATCTGCCAGTCCGAATTTTTGAGCATCATTAATAAAAATAGTATTGGCGTTTGGAACATCCAATCCGGATTCTATGATGGTAGTGGAGATCAGAACATCATATTCTCCTTCCATAAAATTGATCATGATTTGTTCCAGTTTTTTTCCGTCCATTTGTCCATGCCCCACAGCGACCCGAGCCATAGGAACCAGTCGTTTTATGAGTCCGGCAAGAACATCGAGGTTTTCAATCCGGTTGTTGATGAAGAAAATCTGTCCATCCCGGTTTAATTCATATTGAACCGCATCTCTGATCTGTTCTTCACTGAAGCCTATGAGTTGGGTATGTATCGGCTGTCTGTTGGGAGGAGGAGTTTTAATTACGGATAGATCCCGGGCAGCCATTAAAGAAAACTGCAAAGTCCGTGGAATGGGAGTAGCCGTTAAAGTGAGAGTGTCAACGGTGGTTTTTAACGTTTTCAGCTTATCTTTAACCGAAACGCCGAATTTGTGCTCTTCATCAATAATTAACAGTCCCAGATCTTTAAACAAAACATCCTTTCCAATCAACTGTTGAGTACCGATGATAATGTCAACTTTTCCCTCGGTCAGTCCTCGAATGATTTCTTTTTTTTGTTTGGAAGATTTAAAACGATTTAAGTATTCCACCCGCACGGGAAAATCTTTCAGCCTTTGAGTGAAAGTTTTATAATGTTGCAAGGCAAGAATGGTCGTAGGTACCATAATAGCGGTCTGCTTACCGTCCGTAGCCGCTTTAAAGGCGGCACGAATAGCTATTTCCGTTTTTCCGAAACCTACATCTCCGCAAATCAGCCGGTCCATGGCAGTAGGCTTTTCCATATCGTTTTTTACTTCCTGCGTAGCTTTTTCCTGATCCGGAGTATCTTCGTACATGAAAGATGCTTCCAGTTCGTTTTGTAGGTATCCGTCCGGAGAAAAGGCAAATCCGTCTTTTGTTTTTCTCTCTGCATATAATTGAATCAAATCAAAGGCAACTTCCTTTACCTTTCTTTTTGCTTTATTCTTGAGATTTTTCCAAGCCGGTGAACCCAACTGGTTGAGAGTGATTTCCGCTCCTTCTTTTCCTGAAAATTTAGATATTTTATGAAGAGAATGGATGTTTACATAGAGAATATCGTTGTTTCTGTAAATTAATTTTATGGTTTCCTGTACCGTATCGTTATTTTTTATTTTCACCAATCCCATGAATTTACCAATGCCATGGTCGATATGGGTTATGAAATCGCCTACCTTTAAGTCCGTGAGTTCCTTTAAAGTAAGAGATTCCGATTTGGAAAAAGAATTTCGAAGATTGTAAGCATGGTATCGTTCAAAGATATGGTGATCGGTGTATATGAGAAATTTAGAATTATAATCTATGAATCCTTTGCTGATATTGGCGTGAATACTCGTGAAAGGAATTTCTTTTTCTGTTTCGGAAAATATGTCCAGCAGCCGTTGTTCTTGTTTTTCCGATTGAAAAGAAATATAATTGGTGAAATTTTGATTTTCTTTTTCTACCAAATCCTGCCCAAGGAGATCAAATTGTTTATGAAAACCGGGTTGTTCCGTTTGATCTAGCTTCAGGATTTTACATTCGGAAAAATGGGGGATAATAGAAAATTCTATAAAAGAGAAAGATAGGATCTTTTGGGCGAGTTCTTCGGATTGTACATATAACTGCCTGGGTTCTCCTCTTTTTATATTTTGAGTAAGAGAAGAGTAGATTTCTTCCGCTTTTGTAAATCTTTTTCCAATGTTGGATAAGGATACGGATAGATCTTTGGAAATGAATAGAGTATCTTTGGGAAGATAATCCAGAAAGTTAACTTTTACTGTTTCTTGATTGGGATTATCTATATTGGAAATAAGGGTGAATTCATTTATTTTTTCTTCGGAAAGTTGAGTTTCAATATTAAATTTGCGTATTGTTTCCACTTCATTTCCGAAAAATCCGATTCGGTAAGGTTGTTCATCAGAATAGGAGAAAACGTCCAGAATTCCGCCGCGTAGGGAGAATTCACCGGGTTGGGTGACGAAATCCGTCCTTTGAAATTGAAAACTGAATAAAATTTCATTGAGAAAATCCGAATCCAGTTTGTCGCCGGTTTTTATTTTTAAGCGGATGCTTTCCAGATCAGAGTTGGTTATTACTTTCTCCGAAAGTGCATCAGCATAGGATATGATGAATTTGGGTTCGGTTTTTTGGGAAATGGCATTGATCACTTCTGTTCGTAATACAATATTTGCATTTTGAACGTCTTCAACCTGATAAGGCTGTAAGTGGGAAGTAGGATAAAACAACACCTGTTTCTTCCCGAAAATATTTTCAATTTCATTTAAAGCGTAAGCAGCTTCCTCCTTGTCTGCAAAAAAAAGAAATACCGTTCTTTTTAATTCCTGATATAAAAAACTGCTGAACAGGCTGATATAAGATCCGGCAGCCCCTGTTACAGCTATTTTTACAGGGAGTTTATCAGATAAGGACGCACGAACTTCTTCACCTAAAATACTTTTTTTTAGATGTGGAAAAATGGAATTGGCAATGAAATTTGTCTTCAAAACCCTGCAAAGGTACTAAATTTGTCACTTTAACCCGTAGTTTTCCACGATTTTTATGGGGCAAACGCATCATGAAACAGTAAAGCGTACTCTTTGCCTGAAAGGCAATATTTTCGTAACCGCAAGTCAGCGACTTGCGGAAAGCACACTCTACAACTCTCCCTGCCTGAAAGGCAGGACTGAAAACTGAACTACACACGTCTTATCATCTTCGGTTCCGCATAAAACACAGCAATCCGAATTGATATTGATGAATGATATTTTTTGAAAAGATTAAGTCCTGCCTTTCAGGCAGTGGGCATTTCGTTATCCTCCTCCTCAGGTCAGTTGACCTGAGGTTATGAAGATCAAATCCTGAAAGGATTTTTGCTGCGTTATAAAAAAATTCAAATGCTCTGATTTTTAGATTTAAGCCACTAAATATCAAATATATGATCAATACACCGTCCATGAACAAAAAACCGGATTAAACTTGTTTAAAATAGTACTGATCAATATGATATATAAAAATTATTTATGACTCACAACTATTTTACAAGATAGTATGTGTATTTCTCTCCATTTTATTTGTCTGAAATTATGATGCGTTTGCCCTGCGATTTTTACGGAATAGGAGAGGGGAGTACCCTAAAAAAATAAGAATACGGGCGGTTTATCTTGATAGTAAACAGATTTGAAAAGCAGTGCGGATTGTTGAAAAAAGCATTTATTCTTTAACTAAGATCTCATGTTCATCAATAATATACGAATGATCCACATAATATAACTTTTTCTTACCTGCTTTAAAACGAAGATTATATTTATCCAATGAAATGACAGAGTCCTGTTGTTCCCATGAGTATTTTCCTTCGGCTTCTACGATGTTATTGGCTGTTTCTTCTTCGGAAGACAGATGAAGCGTTAAAGAATAATTATTATCATCTTTTAAAGTTAGTTCCACTTTTTCACAATCATCACAGGAAATTTCCCCTTTGTAAACACCGGCAATATTCTTCAGAGATTTTTTTATGTCAGTATCAGAGTCGGATAGGAGAGTGTCTGTGAGGTTTTCCGGACCTCGAGCCTGCTTCTTGTCACAACTTATCGTTATGATACACAGGATGAAACCATATATTATTGTTCTTCTTTTCATGATTTAAATATTTTGTCAATTACCCACTATAAATTTACGGTTTTATTTAAAATAATCAAGTTTAAATTTCCGTATTAACATCAAAATTTTC
The DNA here is from genome assembly GCA_031276535.1 of Flavobacteriaceae bacterium. Taxonomy (GTDB): domain Bacteria; phylum Bacteroidota; class Bacteroidia; order Flavobacteriales; family Weeksellaceae; genus Apibacter. Next base: position 14,756 of record JAISMV010000012.1, on the reverse strand, counting down.
AAGATAGTCCGATACTCTTTTCACAAAGGTTCCTCCTAAAACTCCATCTATCACACGGTGGTCAAAGGTATGAGAGAGGTACATTTTGTGTCGGATGCCGATTAAATCTCCCTGAGGGGTCTCTATAACCGCCGGTTTTTTAACAATGGCGCCAACAGCCATAATGGCTACTTCGGGCTGATTTATGATAGGAGTTCCGGCAATGTTTCCAAAATTTCCTATGTTGGTAATTGTATAAGTGCCTCCCTGAGTATCTTCGGGCTTGAGTTTATAATTTCTGGCACGGTTTGCCAGATCATTGATCGTTTTGGCTAAACCGGAGAGACTCAGCAAATCCGCGTTTTTAATTACAGGAACTATCAGATTTCCGTTTGGTAGAGCTGTAGCCATTCCTATGTTGATATTTTTCTTTTTGATTATAAGGTTTCCGTTAACGGAAATATTAACCATTGGGAAATCTTTGAGGGCTTTCACTATGGACTGAATGAACATAGGCATGAACGTTAATTTTTCTCCTTTCTCCTTAAGAAAAAGGTCTTTGTGCTTATTTCTCCATAATACGATATTAGTAACATCGGCTTCAACGAAAGAGGTTACATGGGGTGAGATCTGTTTGCTCACGATCATATGCTCGGCGATCAGCCTGCGCATCCGATCCATTTCTATTATTTCTTCAGAATCGGAAAGAGCGGCAAGAGGCTCAACGGGAGGAGAGGATATGGGGGATTGTTCGGTTTCGGCTTGTTGAGACGAGGCAGTATCCGTATTTTTATTTTTCACATACGCAAGAATATCTTCTCGGGTTATTCTTCCGCCTAATCCGCTACCCTGAATGCTTTCAAGTTCTTCCTGGGAAATATTTTCCTCTTTACATATGGATCGTACCAAAGGAGAGTAAAATGTGTTTTTAGTCCGATTGATTTCTCCCCGATTGTAAGAGGCGGTTTGTAAAGGTTGTTCCAATTCGGCAATGATTTCCTGCTCTACAATATTTTTTTCCGGTTCCGACTCCTTTTGAGAAGAAACGGGGATAGTTTTTGTTATGTTTTTTTCCGGTTCTTCTATTTCCAATATAGCGATAAGTTCTCCTATCTTACATGTATCGTTAACTTCTTTTAGTTTTTTCACTAATTTTCCGGAAACGGGAGACGGTACATTTGAATCTACTTTATCTGTAGCTATTTCTATAACTGTTTCATCTTCATCGATAAAGTCACCTTCGTTTTTTGCCCATCGGGTAATGGTAGCTTCCATTACTCCTTCTCCCATAGGAGATAATATTAGTTTATATTCAGCCATAGTTGGATATTAGCAGTACAAATCTAATAAAAAAGCCGGAAAGAAATTAAAAACTTTACAGTATAAAGTATTTTTAGAATATAAAGATAAATTATCAATATAAAAGTCTGTATATTAATCTGTTAATTTATATTTTTAAAGAATGGAACAAGTGAAAAACACAGAATCAATGATATTGTTTTCCGATTATGGTGCATCATATTGTGCCTTAAAAGTAAAATTTTATAATAAAAAGGGATTATTTTTACCCGCTTGCCGGTCTGTGAATTTTCCTTATTACATTGCAGTTTGCTCCCTTCTATTACGGGGTGGCTCATGATAATTAATATTCTTCTCTCTCAGTTATTTTCTTTCTTCTCTTTTTATCAAATTTATTGTCATAAAATCCGACAAATAGATCGCCATTTCTGGTTACTTTCCCACCAAGAGAAATGTTGTAAATTTCAGTAATTTCGACTTCTTTAGTTTTCCATTCCCATGTTGATGTATATGAGTATAATGAATCTCCCGCTATATTGTTAAAATATTTTTCTGTTTTAAATTCTTTTCCATATAATTTTTCAAAATGGTGTTGTACCTTTTGGAAATCATTATCCATAGAAACAAAAGAATCATAATTCGACCACAATACGAAGCGTATTAACTTTGTATTAAGTGAAGAAAATATTTGGCCAAGTCTGAAATTTATACCTTCAATTTTATAGTTTTTGTTTCTTGTATCCTCGTACATAATGTGTCTTGGAGCAATTTGGTGTTCACTCTTTTTTAAATCAGGATATTTTGTTGCTTTAACTCCAAATTTAAACTTATCAAATCCTGACAAACTATCCAGATTGGATAATTTTTGTGCTTTACAATTACTGATAATCAATAGTATAAAACAAATAGTACTTATAATATGTAATTTTCTCATGCTTTGATTATTTTAAATACCCACGTACTGCATTATAAAAAAGTTACCTAACTAACAAAATAGTATATTTATTTGATTGTCAGGCAAATAAATAAGCGGATTAGAAAGCATTCAGCTAGTCTTAAGTTACAACTTTTCTTCGACTTAACCAAAAGAAAATTAAAAAAATGCTTTTTTTGTTCTTTGAAAAAAGGTGATTTTGCAGGGTTAGGGGTGAAATATTTAATTTTCATAGAATTAATTTTACTTTTTGAATAATCTTACCCCTCATAGTTGTCTTTATTTTTGTAATTTGCATTAAATTTTAGAATCTATGGTTAAAAGGAAATATTTTTTATTTGTTGTTTTTATTTGTTATAATCTCATTGCTCAAAGTCATTTTTTTACCCAACATTTCGAATCTGACTTCTATGCTAACCAATGGTCAGGATTTTATCTGTTTGATCCGATAGAAAAAAAAGAGTTATATAACTATCAGGGAGAAAAATATTTTATTCCGGCTTCAAATACTAAAATAGTTACTCTGTATACAGGGATAAAAATGTTTCCGGATTCCATACCTGCCTTACGGTATATTTCCAGAAACGATACGCTCTATATTTCCGGAACCGGAGACCCCACTTTGTTGGAACCGTATTTTAAGGAAAGAAAAGTGATCGATTTTTTAAAAGAGAAAAAAGAAAAAATTGCTTTATTTTTAGATAATTTCAATGATACCCAATATGGTCCCGGATGGTCGTGGGAAGATTATTCGGAATATTTTTCTCCCGAGAGAACTCCCTTTCCTATTTACGGAAACGTTGTGGCTTTTAGTCCTTCACAAGATATTTCGCCTTCGTATTTTTCTCACAATACGGTAAGAGAAAAAAGAGAATTTAACAGAGAATTAAAGGAAAATATATTTTATTTTTCCGGAAACAAACCGGTAGAAATTCCTTTTATTACTTCAGATACTCTAACTAAAAAACTGCTGGAGCAGGAAATCAATAAATCGGTTACCCTTGTCACTAAATTTCCGGAAGGAGAGCCTGATGTTCTGTACAGTATTCCTTCTGATAGCTTGTTTAGAAGAATGATGCTCGTCAGTGATAATTTCCTTGCCGAACAAATTTTGTTAATGGGAAGTCTTCATGTTTCAGAAAAGATGAATAGTAAAGTAATCATTGAACATATGTTATCCGAATATCTGAATGAATTGCCTCAGGAACCTAACTGGGTAGACGGCTCGGGACTTTCCAGATACAATAACTTTACTCCCCGGGACTTTGTTTTTATTTTAAATAAACTGTATGAGGAAGTTCCTTTTGAACGGTTGATTTCTCTGTTTCCTACCGGTGGAATCAATGGTACAATAAAAAACAATTTCAAGGGAAACCCTCCTTATGTTTTTGCAAAAAGCGGTTCTATGGGACAAGTTTACAATTTAAGCGGTTTTTTGAAAACGAATTCAGGTAAAGTATTAATTTTTAGCTTTATGAATAACAATTTCCGTCATTCATACGCCCAAATAAAGTCTCATATTCAGGAAGTCTTGGAATATGTACGGGATTATTACTAAGCCAAACGGTTAATTAATGTTGCAAAATGACACCTGAGTAGGAATATTTCTATTGAATTCCACGCCGAATCCTAATTCTCCATAACCGTTGTATCCCCATCCCCAAAGGCTTCCATCTTTCTGGATTCCCAAGCTGTGTTCAAAACCTGCGGCAACGAACTTCCATTGGGATTCGTCAATTAATACCGGAGTATTCTTGTTGCGCTGAGTGCCGTCTCCCACCTGTCCGTTGTCATTTTTACCCCATCCCCACAAGGTGCCGTCTTTTTTAATTCCCAATGCGTGATATTCTCCGGCGGAAACCATGAGCCATTCAGAATCGTCTATACGAACCGGGAAATTTTTATCTTTATTGGAACCGTCGCCTAATTGTCCGAATTCGTTGTATCCCCAACTCCACAAACTGCCATCTTCCTGAATTCCCAAACTGTAATCAAACCCTGAAACTATAAAAGTCCATTTATCAGAACTGATCTTCACAGGCACTGCTGAAATTTTGAATTTATCGGTTCCCAGTTGTCCGTCTTCATTATTACCCCAACCCCACAGGCTTCCGTCTTCCTGAATTCCCAGACTGTAATTGAATCCTGCGGAAACGAATTTCCAGATGGAATCACTTATTTGTACCGGCTTGTTTTTATCGTCATCGGTTCCGTCTCCCAACTGACCTTCTTCATTACTTCCCCATGCCCATAAGGTTCCATCGTCTTTGATTCCTAAAGAATGGTATTCTCCGGCGGAAATGGTCTTCCATTTAAATTTATTTATCTGAGCAGGATATGTTTTAGTATAATTAGTTCCGTTTCCTAACTGACCTTCTTCATTACTTCCCCAGCCCAGAAGAGTCTTGTCTGTTTTTATTCCTATGCTGTGATTGTAACCCGAAATGATTGTTTCCCATTTGAAATCGCTGATTTTTACCGGAAAAGCCTGGTTCATATTGGTTCCGTCTCCCAATTGTCTTTCACGATTCCGCCCCCAGCTCCATAAACTTCCGTCTTCCCTGATTCCGATGCTGTAATAGTTTCTCACGGAAATCACTTTCCAACATGCTTCTATTTGAGATTGAACCTGATTGGTAAATAAAAATACCGTCAATAGGATGCTATAAATCTTCATAAAGTTTTTTAGTTGTTTTTAGTTATTTTTAGTGTTTTGCAAAATTAGTAAAAAAATATACTAAAAAAAAGGATAATTTTACATTAAATAAAGTTATAATTTTATAATTATGTAATTTTTAAGATAAATTCATATAAGGAGTAATTTTATTATACTAAACTTTTCGAATAAGTAAAACCATTTTACAATTATAATTATAAAAAAATGTTTTTTTTATAATTATATCTATATTTACAAATAATGACATGTTTGTAAATTTTATTTTATTTTTATGATAATAATTGTATTTATAAGAGCATATTGTGGTATATTTTTATTTTCACCCTAGCGGAACAAATAAAAAAAGCTGTCCGGATTTTTCCGGACAGCTAAATAAAATCTACTTTCTTAAGGATTCTCTATTCCAAATCCCGTTTCAAATACTCAAATTTCGGAGAGTTGATTTCATTTTCCGAATAACTTCAGGTTATTTTAAAATTTTAACGTCAAAATGAGCTTCCAGATCAATTTCACCACCTAATTGTGCGGCTGATAAAGCATTAGGATCTTTCTTCACAGGTTGGTGTATTAAATGGATATAAACTTTCCCTTCTCCGGATATGGTCCATGTGGTATAACGTCCCAATTTATTTCCTAAAGTATCTATTGCATCATCGTCTGCATAAACAATATCTATTTTCGGACCATCTATTTTCTGATAGAGTACGAAATGGTCGTCCGCATCATCTATAAAGACTTCATCGGTAATACTATGGAAATGATCACCATGAGGGTAATGAAAACTAATTTCCACATCGTAGGTTCCTGCCGGAACATTCACTTCAGTGATCGGCAATGTGGTTGTTCCTTCCGGCGCTACATAGTCAAATTTATACTCCTTCTTGGCTGCATCTGTAAACTTTAAAACTACCTTGGTTATTTCAGCATGTTCATGTTCGGGAACAGAATTCTTAATATCCGCTACTACACTATCATCATCATCGGAACAGGATATTGCACTTGTTAAGATAAAAATAAAGCTTATGAATAGCGCTATTGTATTTTTAATGTTTGTCTGTATTAATTTTTTCATTTTTCATTTTTTTTTAAAAGTTATACTGTATTTTTACTATAAAATTTCTTCCTGTTTCATCGGCATAGAATCGTAATCTATTCAGATAATCTCTGTAGGAAGTGTTTAAAATATTTCTTACCCCAAAAGAAATATCAAGTTTGTTTTGTTGAGTTACATGCAAAGAAAATCCCGTATTAAAATCAAACAACTGATATGCCGGAGGCGGAGTGCTTATATCTAGAAGTTTAGATACGATTTTTCCGCCTTCAACCACTTCTACAACAAAGTTATAGTCGGGATACCGTGTTTGTTTTAACACCGAAATTGAACTAAGTTTTGCGAAAAAATTCATCCACCGGGAATTTTTATATTCTATTGTGTTTACCCATCTTACAGGTGGCATGTTGATCAGGGCTACTTTATTTTTAGTATCATTTCCTTTTAAGTAGGAAAAATTAGTGGCAAGTATAAGATCAGGGGTCAGGTTATACTCGGCCATGATATCTATTCCATAGATCTCAGCGTTGGTCTGAAGATATTGCCATACAGGGAATGCTCCCCGAATGTTATATTCTGCTCCTGTGGGAATCTGATTTATAAAATCCTTGATATAATTATAATAGGCGGATAGCTCCAGACTCAGTCTGTAATCGAGCAAGCGGCTTCTAAAAGTGGAAATGATCTTATTTGATTTTTCGTTTTTTAAATTCAAATCTCCCAATTCTATCGCCGCTGCGGAATGATGCAGCCCGTCACTGAACAGTTCGCCCGGATTGGGCGCTCTGCTGCTTAAAGAATAATTTAATGTAATATCATTGGTAGCTCCCAATTTATAGGCAGCTCCCAAAGTAGCCGCATATCCGTTAAATTTTAAAACAGGATTCACCAGATAGCTCAATCCTGTATCTTTAATAATTATATCCGGATGTTTTTTATCATATCCCAGAGCTGACCATCGGTTTTTTTTATAAAACTTTAATGCATCAACTTTTTGATAGTCATATCTAAAACCACCTTCTAAAGTCAGGAACCGGGTCAGTTTAACGTTTTCAATCCAATATATTCCGAAGTTATCTTTTCTGTAGTAAGGAATTAACGGATTTACTCCTGTTCCTGCATTAGGGATATTTTTCTGATATACATACGAAATTCCTGCTTTTCCGCTAAATCCTTTAAAGGCAGCATGTTCAAAATCCATATTTAGATTATGAGTGGTCAAATCCAGATCTAAGGAAGCTTTATCCATAAATGAGCTTCTTCGGATATCGTATTCTTTTCTGTTATTGAACTGATATCCATACACAAGACTGAACGTACCGAAACTTAGGTTGTAATACGTATTGAGTTTAGCTAAATTATGCTGAATTTCCTGTTTAGGAGCATCAATTTTTACGGTAAAGTCCTGTATGATCAGTGGTTTTCTGCTATTAACGGCATTTACCAGATTTTCCAGATTTCCGATATGTGCTGCTTTTAGAATTCCTGTTTCAGAGCCGAAATAACTGTAAAATCCTTCCATTCCAAAGTTCTTTTTACGATATCCGAACTGAATCGAAAAATCATTTTCTTTAAGTCCCGTGTTAGAAAGATTATAATCCGGAGCTGATAGGTCTCCTGCTTTTTTATAGGTTCCCTGCAATCTCAACGCCCATCCTTTTTTCCATCCTTTTTCCAAATTGGCAGAGATGTTTCCCCCACTTCCGTTGGATAGGTAAGAAGTTAAAACACTTCCCGACAAGGTGTCTTTAAAAGTTAATTTTCCGGGTTCTACCAAAACAATCCCTCCTGTTGCATCTCCTGCATATTGCAAAGCTCCGGCTCCTTTGATTACGGAAACGGAGTTGGCTACATTCAGGTCTATGTCAGGAGCATGTTCTACTCCCCATTGCTGGTCTTCCTGTCTGATTCCGTTGTTTAGAACCGGAACCCTGCTGCTGTGTAATCCGTGAATTACCGGTTTCACGATATTATTTCCCGTGCGCAAAGTGCTGATACCGGCAATGGAGGACAAGGCAGTTCCTAAATTCGTGTCGGAATATGTATTTATCCGGGTTTTAGATAATTTGTTTTCTACTGAAGTTTTAGTCTTTGTCTGCGTTTTTCCTGTTGTAATAATTTCCTGAATTTCTTTTTCCTGATGTCCTGATTCCAAAGAAAAATCCCGGATCATATCTAGGGTTATTGTTATCCGAAATACGCCGGAAATACATTCCGGATGAGAAATTCTTATTACATAGTCTCCGGGACAAATGGTATTTATAACATAAGTACCTTCTTCATTACTTACAGAATAAATCTCTTCCCCGTCCACAGGCGTTAAAGATACTTTCGCATATTCCAGAGGCTTTCCGGAATGAGTGTCCGTTATCTTTCCCGTCAATGTGAACAGACATTGAGATTGTGCATGCAGCAATATAAAAAAGAAGAATATAAAAAAAACTCCTGTGATTTTTTTCATAAGTTGATTGACTAAATGATAATATCATGTGAAAAGAAAATCCTTTTCAACTAAAAATAAATCGTTAGGATTCATGCATTAAAAGAAGAATCCTAAAAAATATAAAAATCAAATTATGAAAATGCAGGAGGGGGACGATTGTGTAATTCGGAAATACTTATATCATTATAATATATAAAGCCATATTGAATTTCAACCGGTTGGCAGGGTTCGGTAAACGAAAGTAGTTTGAGATCATAGGTGTCGGGTTCGGAGACAGGGCATTTTCCTACCTGAAAAATAGTATGGCAAACCTGACAATCATCCTGATGTACCTGCTTTTCCTGATGCTGTTTTATATGAACATACTCCTGTACAACAATGAGTTTGAACATAAACATTATTGTACACAAAAAATACACGATTCGTATTTTATGTATGTGAAGTAATTTCATTTTAGATTAAAACTGAAACAAACTTATGAAAAAATTTCTACATAGCTCTCCCTGTTAGGCAGCATTTTTTAGTAGAACTTACCTAATTTTCTTTATTTTGTTTGTTTCGTAACTTCACCGACTTGATTTTGAGAGTCTTTTTTTTCTAATTCTTTTCCTAATTCAATGATATATTTGCGTAAGTTGTCCTTTATTTCCGGATGAGTCAGTCCGTATTGGATATTAGTGCTTAAGAATCCGAATTTATCTCCTACGTCGTAGCGGACACCGCAAAATTTACGGGCAAACACCCGCTGTATTTTATTTAGAGTGTCAATAGCATCCGTCAACTGAATTTCGCCTCCGGCACCAGGTATCTGATTTTCTAAAATTTCAAAAATCTGTGGAGTCAGTAAATATCTTCCAATAATGGCTAAATCGCTCGGAGCTTCTTCCGGTTTGGGTTTTTCTACAAAACGAAGAACATTATACAATCCTTTTTCTATCAATCTTTCCGGTGCAATGATACCGTACTTTGAAGTTTCCTTTTGGGGAACTTTCATGACCGCTATAGTGGAAGCATATGTTTTTTCATAATCTTGTATTAATTGTCTGGTAAGAGGGATTTTATCTTCCATGATGTCATCTCCCAGCATTACCACGAAAGGTTCGTCCCCAACAAACGCCTTAGCCTGCAATACGGCATGTCCTAAGCCTTTGGGATGAGACTGACGTATAAAATGCAAATTAATATCTGTGGTTTCTTCTACTAATTTTAATAATTCCGTTTTGTTCTTTTCTCTTAGATTAGCTTCCAGTTCAGGGTTGGAATCGAAATGATCTTCAATGGGGCGTTTTCCTTTACCTGTTACGATAAGAATATCTTCAATACCCGAATTAATGGCTTCTTCTACAATGAACTGAATAGTAGGTTTGTCTACAATCGGAAGCATCTCTTTAGCCAACGCTTTTGTCGCAGGTAAAAAACGAGTTCCCAAACCTGCTGCCGGAATAACGGCTTTTCTAACCTTTTTCATAACTTAACTTTTTACTATTACATACTAAAATGTATGATGATGCACAACTCTGCATTGAGTTTATACAAATGTAATAAAATCAATGTTAAGTTACCGTTAAAAACGGAAATTTACCAGATGATTTTTATTAGCAGCCCGAATTGTCCCGGATTTTTTGGGTCTTCTATCACTTTGAATTACATTCTTCCGTCAATTATCCCGGAAAATTATCTACGTAAACAACCGGGTTTGTAAATGTGTTTGATGACATACATACTATAAAGATACGAAAAATTCCCCTTTTCACCAAATATTTTTGTGATTTTTCAGTCATATTACCTGTCTGTATAAATTACTGAATATAGACCGTATTTTAATTGGAGTTATAGATTACTAATGAGTTTATTATGTGCGAGTTGTGGAAATTGTTTCAATTATTTCTTTAATAGATAATTGGTTTTTAAAAAAGTTGAATTTGTCTGTTAGGTGCTTTGAAACAGACTGTTTTCGAGTGAAAAAACATTACAAATTTTTAGTAATGGTCTGCACTATTTTAAAACGGTTGAAAAAACTTTTCAGGATAACACGCAGGGCGGTATATCCGGGAATAGCAAATATGACTCCTAATATCCCGAAGAGGATTCCAAAAACGAGTATGACCAGAAATATTTCCAAAGGATGGGATTTTACGCTTTTGGCGTAAATTACAGGTTGAAATATCATATTATCAATAAGCTGGGCAATCAGGTACAGGACACTTATCCAAGCTATATTCGGGATTATTTGCGTATTGAAATCCATGTTTAAAGAAAACATACTGCTCATGCTTAAAAGATTGATCACAAAAAATCCGATTAAGGGCCCCATGTACGGAATGAGGTTTAGAAAAGCGCAGAACATAGCGATAATAACCATGTTCTCTATATGAAAACTCCCCAATATTATAAGGTAAAGAATAAACATGGAAAGTATCTGAAGAGAAAGTCCCAAAAAATATCGGGTCAAAAGATTGTTAATATTGGAAAGCGTCAGTATAACTTTTTTGGTATTATCGGTAGGAACTGCTCCGATAATTATTTTGTTAAACAAATCTTTTTCCCGAAGAAAAAAGAAAGTGATAAACAGGATGGAAAAAACAGATATTACAAATTCCGCGGCAACGGAAAAACCGTTGTGCAGAATACCCGGGTGTATCTTAAAGTTATATTTTGGGGTAAATAGCCGGGTATAGTTATCTTCAAAAATATAAATATGTTTGCTTTTTAATGCTTCATCAATTAGTTTTATCTGTTCGGAAATAGAATTTTGTAACTGGTTGGTATCTAACAATGACAGATTACCTGCCTGTTCTACAGCCAGCGGAATGATCAGGCTAAAGAAAGCGATCAGAATGCCTAACATAATAGAAAGAGTGATGAAGGCTGAAATAGTTTTTGAAATACGAATTTTCTCATTCAGGAAGTTCATGATAGGTCTTCCCATTAAAGAGAGGGCAAAGGCTATAAAGATATATCCAAGGATAAACCGGATCTTCCAGAGTAGAAAGATAAACAAAGCCGCAAGCGCAATAATACTTACGGCACTGATGATGCCTTTGCTTATTTCTTTGTAATTCATTAGGCTACATGCGTTTTTTGTCTTTATTCCAAACTTTCTGCAAGTCTGATTTCCCGGATAAATTTAGGGTTATAATCCACTTTTTTCGGTTCTTTTTTTATAGCCTCTTTAGGGAATTTGTTCACTCCTATTAAAATTAATTTACCCTGATCAAAAGCTTCTTGTTCTTTTTTAGCCTGAGCAATGATACGCTTTTGTGTGAAACCGTTTTCTAATGATTTCAAATATCCTCCTTCTTTTTCAATCTCCTGGAAAAATTCCCAGGCTTGCCGCACCAGATGTCTGGTAAGGTATTCTACATAATAGGAGCCTTCCATGGCATCTCCGAATTTATCCAAGATGGATTCTTCTTTTAAAACCAATTGCTGCTTATAAGCGGTTTCGTGCATCATGGGATTGTTGGTATTCCAGTCTGTGTAGTCGTGTAAGAATAAGGCATCGGCGTCTCCAATAAGGGCAACGGCGCCTTCAAAGGTAGAACGGATAAGGTTATTTTCACAATCCAGAACAGACTTATTCCTCAGGGAACTTTCACAGAGAATATACGGTTTCAGGTCTGATTGGTACTGAGAAATAAAATTGTTCCAAAGTATACGGAAAGCCCGCAGTTTGGCTATTTCAAAGAAATAGTTGTAACCTATGGAAAATTTGAAGTAAATTTTTTCTAAGCAGGATTTCCCTAAAATGTTTACATATTCATTAGCTTTTGCCAGTGCTATTCCCAATTGTTGAAGAATATTGGCTCCGGCATTTTGGTGTAAACTTACGTCTATCAGTAAACTTTTTTTATACTTATCACCGGATTGTATTTGTCGGGCTTTTTCAACATTCAGGTTGTAATCGGCATTTTTCTCTGCTTGTGTAAACAGATCAAAAAGAAGATAATTTTCCGATTGGGAATTTACCTTGAAATTTTCATCGGTAAGAAAGAAAACTTTATCATAGAATTCTTCCTGATGTACTTCTTTGTCTATAATAAAGCCATCGACGTCGTTGAAGAACAAATCATTGTAGTTTGCTATTATTGAAGTTTTTGCAGATGCACTCAACGGTTTAAGGTTTGCATAATCTACATCTTCTTTTGAATAATAAGGTTTCACATTAAGTCCTTCCAGGCTTTGCCAAACCAGGGTTTCGTTAAAATCTTTGCCTTTAAGCTCTGCCTGAACCAGCTGCTTCCATTCGTCCTGAGAAACTTTTGAGAAATTTAAATCAACATTACTCATGATTTTTAATTTTGTGGTTTTGTTTTATGGTTTATAGTATCGTCCTTGGTTATGATAATGAAAATATCTTCATTATTTTTTTTGAAAAAGTAATTTTCCCGGGCGTATTTTTCCCGGGCTTCTTTGTTATTTTTTAAATTATTGTATTGAATAATTTCTGAGTCCAGTTTGTTTTTATAGTATTTTTTTTCGTGTTTGAGTTTGGAAATCACTTTGTTTAACTCTCTGTGTGTCATATAAGAATTCGTATCAAAAAATAACATCCATAGTATGAACAATATAGAGAGAATAAGGTATATATTGGAATACCAATGTTTTCCCGATAATGATCTTTCTTTTGATATTTGGATGTTTTTTTTTGCCATTCTTTTTAATTTGAATGCTGTTTTAACGTGTTTTTGATGACAGAACCTAAAACATCGGTTGCTACCGTATTTTTTTTCATAGTAGGAATTATAATGTCTGCATATGCCATGGAAGGTTGGATGAATTCTTCATGCATAGGTTTCAATGTGGTCTGATACCGCTGTATGACTTCTTCCAGATCTCTTCCTCTTTCCTGAGTATCTCTGCGTATTCTTCGGATAAGTCTTTCATCGGAATCGGCATTGACAAAAACTTTGACATCAAATTCTTTTCTGAGCTCCGGATGCGCTAAAACCAAAATTCCTTCAACAATCAGGATTCCCCTAGGCTGGATGAGAGTAAAGTCTCCGGTGCGGGAATGGGTGATAAAAGAATAAATAGGTTCGTCGATAGGCAATCCTGCTTTCAACCTTTTTATATGTTCAATGAGCAGTTCAAAATCAATTGATCTGGGATGATCATAATTGAGTTTCACTCGTTCATCAAAGGAAAGTTCAGGGTTGTAATGATAATAGTTATCCTGGGTTAAAACATTAACGCTGTTAGAATCCAATTGTTTTAGAATATCATTAACAACAGTTGTCTTTCCGGACCCTGTTCCTCCGGCGATACCTATGGTTAGCATGTATATAACATTTTTCGTGATAAATTTACAAATCTGTGGGGAATAATCCAAAAATAACTTAATGAAAGAAAAAGTTATAATTCGATCAGTTTGCCTTTGAAATCTTCCAGCGTTTTATATCCTTTTAAGTTCATGATTTCTTTCAGTTCGGTGATAAGTCGTGAAAAAACCCCGGTATCTTCTTTCATTAACAGGGTTCCTGTTTGAACCATCGAAGCTCCGCAGAGTATATGTTCAAACACATCTCTTCCTGTTTCCACACCTCCGCATCCGATAACGGTAATGTCTTTCCTCAGCAATTTGTAGAACATTCTTACATTTGCCAGAGCGGTAGGTTTCACATAAGCTCCGCCAATACCTCCAAAACCGCCTTTCGGTTTGATAACTACAGATTCGTCTTCGATGTATAATGCGTTTCCTACACTGTTTATACAAGTGACAAATCGGATAGGATATTGGTTTAAAATTTCGGACATCATTTCGAAATGCACCATGTCAAAGTAAGGAGGGAGCTTCACTCCAAGAGGTTTGGTGTAGAAAGAAAAGATCTCGTTTAAAACTTCATGGGTTCGTTCAAAATCATATCCTGTTTGAGGTTTCCCCGGAATGTTGGGACAAGACAGGTTTAATTCCACTAATCCCTGAAAATCGGAATTCTGAATCCGGGTCAGCATTTGTAGGTTATCTTCCAAAGTGAGCCCTGCTACGGAAAAAAATATGGCATCATTTCCCGATTTGTGTTGTTCCAACACATAATCCAGATAAAAATCAAAACCTAAATTGGGTAATCCCATGGAATTAATACTTCCCAGTTTTAGATCTACGTACCTCGGAGAAGGATTCCCCTCTCTGGGAGAGAGCGTACAACTTTTAGTGATCCATGTTCCTGCGGCTGAACTGCTTAAATTGGAGAGATCTTCCAAGGTCATGCATCTTACACCGGAAGCATTCATTATGCAATTAGAAAATGTTTTGTCTGAAATTTTAGTTTCTAAAGATATCATTAATCTGATTTTTGCAAATATCTGAATTTTTTATAAATGGGAATAAAGATTTTTAGGGTTATTCATTCTTGCTTTCTTTCGTGCAATT
>JAISMV010000149.1 GCA_031276535.1 Flavobacteriaceae bacterium | reverse complement strand
TTTTTTGCTTTTTATTTGAAGATTTAGCGGGCTAAATCAAAAAGAAAAAGTGAAAAAGACGCTCAAAAGAGCTTAAAAAAGAATGCAAAATATAATTAGAACCTAAAAATAAATATTTGAATAAAATTTAAACAGGCTCTTAGTTAATTAAGGCTTATTTTTATGTGTTTCTTTTTATTAATTTTTGTCATAATAATTTTAGAAAAGGCATAACCTAAAATAATCCCCGCTAAGATCAGTGCAATTCGGGCGATCAAATCGCCATATCGGGTATAAAACGTATGTGTGGAATTAAGATTGACTTCTCCTCGTAAGGCTCCTCTTTGTCCGTATCCGAGTTTTTTTACTATGTCTCCTCTCTGGTTGATGAATGCGGAAATTCCGCTGTTTGCCGAACGGGCTATATCGCGTCTGGTCTCTATGGCACGCAGTCGGGAATATGCCAATAATTGCTTATGTCCCTGAGAATTACTCCACCAGGAGTCATTGGTCATAATAACCAATACGTTAGCTCCTTTTTTTACATATTCCCCGACATATTCTCCGTAAATGCTTTCATAGCAAATGACCGGAGCTATTATGGCTTTGTTTTCGGGGTTTGAAAATACGGTGGGATGATCCTGCACTCCCAGACTTTCCATAGTTCCCCCAAAATTTAACATATAATCTCCTACGATAGGTTTTAAAATGTCTGCGTATGGAAAATGTTCCACACCCACTACCAACTTGGATTTATTGTAATGCTGAACAGTGCCGTGTGAATCTATCTGGATGGCAGAATTATATAAATCTATCCAACGATCATACTTTTCCAGATATCGGGCGGTTGTTGTTTTTTGTGAATCATAGAATTGTGCTAAAGATACTCCGGAAACAAAACTTGTCTGAGGGTGTTTTTCCATCCAGTTTTTAATGCGGTTCAAATAATGATCTTCATCGAAATTATCTATATAGATGAAACCGCTTCCGGGGATGGCAGTCTCGGGAGCTACAACAAAACGAGTCTGGGGGGTAATTTCCGTATTTACGGAAGCAAGTAAGTTGGTTAGAATGGTGGTACCATCCTGACTGTATTTATCATTGTAGGGGTCTAAGGCAGGTTGTGCCAGTACTACTTCCAGCTTTTGTTCGGACTTTTCTTCATAAGACCGGTATATCAATAAGGAAGCAATTACAGGAATTCCTATTACCAAAGCGGAATAGAATACAGGTCTCCATAGATACGTTTTTTTACGAGTAACCTGATAAGCCCGAATGTTATAAAAAATGATCAGATTTATGATCAACATCCAAAGGGTTCCTCCGAAAGCTCCCGTAATCTCGTACCATTGAATGACCTGAGGGTAATCTGCAAAAGCATTCCCTAAATTTAACCAAGGCCAGGACATTTCCCAATTCAGATGAAATTTTTCAAAACAGATCCAGATTATAGGAAAAAAGAAGATTCCGTACCAGGTACCGGCAATCCTTTTTACAAAATGAAACAACGTAAACACAACGGACATTAAGAAACTGTTGGTAAACAACGGAAATAAAAAAGCCATCCAGGATATACTTCCGTCCGGATTCTGGGAAAAGTGCAGCCACTGAGTCGCTCCGTAATTCCAGATTAAAAAAGCCGGATATGAAAAGCCGAATATTTTCCAGTCGGAATATTTTTCTTTTTTTGTGGTGATTTCATGTTCTAAAAGCAACAGAGGGACAAAAGCAATGAATAATAAAAACGGGAATCCGTAGGTAGGCCATGACAAAGCTAAAAGTATTCCGCTGAATGTTGAGAAAATAAATCTTTTCATATCTTGCAAAAATAGTTATTTTTGGGTTTTAAAAACATTTCGAGTTCATGAATAGAATTTTTTTTATACTGTGTCTTTCAGGTTGTTTGTTTTCATGTAAAACCCGATATTCGGAATCTGTGAATAAATATACGACTCCTCCCGGAATTGGTATTCTAACAACGGATCTACCCCGATACAGTAAGCCTCCTGTGCCGCCTCATACTACCGAAGCCACGGAAACCTCCCCAAATCCGGATGATGTTTCCGTTGTGGAAGACAGTATCGTAATTTCCGCTCCTGAGGAAAGTATTTATACGGTAGATGTTTCCACTTTTTCCTGGGAAATAGGAATAAGACAGACTCAGATAATAGACGTGCGCACCTTGACAGAATATAAGGAGGGGCATATCTACGATGCCATTAATATGAGTGTAGACGATCCCAGCTTTGTTCACCAAATTCAAACATTGGATAAAAACAGCCCCGTAGCCGTATATTGCCGTTCAGGTATCAGAAGCATTCATGCTGCAAAAATTTTGAAGGATAATGGTTTTAGGATCATTTATAACCTGAATGGAGGGTTAAATCAATGGATTAAAAACGGAAAAGAAATTATTAAATAACCCAAATAACAACAAATAAAAATTAAATATGAAAATTACTGCACAAATTCTAACCTTCATTCTTTTTAGTTTATTCATTGTAGGTTGTTCCATTACAGAGGAAATCACTTTTAATGCCAATGGAAGTATTCGTTATTCCTATCTGATAGACGGAAGCGCTTTTATGGAAATCCTGCCCGATTCCACCGATCAGAACAATAAAGGATCCAAAGATACGCTGGTTCTCCTTTCCGACCTATTTAAACAGCAGAGAGACAGCTTTTCCAAACTGCCCAAAGAAGATCAGGAGATAATAAAAACGCTTAACCCTCTCATTATTAAAGTTCATAAGGATGAAGAGAAAAAAGAATGGATTTCTCAGATATTAGGAGATTTTAAGAATGTTGATTCCTTAAATATGGCTTTATCGGTATTAAATGACATGGGTCATTCCGAAGGCAGTATGACTAAAACAATGGGATTTTTAACTAATACGACCTATGGCTGGAATGGTAAGGAATTTATAAAAACATCCGTTATTTCGAAAAGTATGAAAGAAGATTCCTCATCGCTGTATATGTATGAAGGAGGGAAATTTCATACTAAATATAATTTTCCAAAAAAGATAAAAAAGGTGAGTGATCCTTCCGCCTTGATTTCACAGGATGGAAAAAGTGTAATCGTAGAGTATGATGCTCAGGAGTATTTAAGACATCCCGAAAAAACCAATTTAAAAGTCGAACTGGAAGATTAAGAATCCTCCCTAGGGGGATATTTACTTTTAATCCGAATTCAGATTATTTATAAGGTAAAGCGGATTTTTAACCCGTGGTGCATTATTCTGTTAGATTAATTTTTTCTATTTAGCTGGTGATAAAATAAATATACAGCTTTTTTGATTAATTGGGCGGCTTTTTTATAATGCACTACGCAAGTTTACAACAAATAAAAAATTAAATATGAGAATTACTGCACAAATTCTAACCTTCATTCTTTTTAGTTTATTCATTGTAGGTTGTTCCATTACAGAGGAAATCACTTTTAACGCCAATGGAAGTGTTCATTATTCTTGTCTGATGGATGGAAGCGCTATTATGGGAATCCTGCCTGACTCTATCAGTCAGGATGATAAAACACCTAAAGATACGCTGATTACATTTTACGATGCGTTGAAACTACGAGAAGACAGTATTTCCAGACTACCTGAGGAAGATCAAAAAAAACTGAAAGCGCTTAAACTGCTCAATATTAAAGTTCATCATGATAAAGAGAAAAAAGAATACCTCCTTCAGATGTTAGGAGATTTTACGGATACTAATTCCTTAAATTTAACTCTGTCGGCATTAGGTATGGAGCATCTCGAGGGTGGTAAGATTAAAAAACCGGTATTTTTATCTAATATGGTTTATGATTGGAATGGTAAGGAACTTATAAAAACATCTGTTGTCCCGAAAAGTATGGAAGAAGATTCGTTATCGGAAGATTCATTATCGTCTGCGCATATGTTTGAAATAGTAAAATTTCAGACTAAATATAATTTCCCAAGAAAGATAAAAAAGGTGAGTGATCCTTCCGCCTTGATTTCACAGGATGGAAAAAGTGTAATCGTAGAGTATGATGTTTCGGAGTATGCTAAACATCCCGAAAAAAACAATTTAAAAGTCGAATTGGAAGATTAAGAAGTCCCCCCTAGGGGGATTTACTTTTAATCCGAATTCAGATTATTTATAAGGCAAAGCGGATTTTTAAACTTTAACTGGAAAAGACAATTTTCTTTTTGGCAATATAGTTTATCAGGGAAATTAAAAATATTGCCAAAGCCTTACAAAAAACAATGTCTCCCATAGTGTAAAAATAAAGGTCGACAGGTTTATTGATGAAAGAGTGGAAGAAAGCAAAAGTGCCCCAGCTCATAAACATGGTAGTTACAGACAGAAGGATGAATAAATAAAATTCTTTTCTTTTGGAATGTTTTCCTCTTTTAAAAACATATCGGATACTAAAAAAATAATTACTTAAAATTCCTCCTCCGGTAGATAAAAAATTAGAAAGAGGGTAGGCGTTAGCTTTATTTTCAAAAGAAAAAAAACGAGGCAGCACTTGAGATAAACTAAATAGTTTCATCAGGAAAATCTCAATTAAGGCACTAAGGACGCCTGCTATAAAGAACAAAATCAACTGTTTTTTATGGTTTTTTATAGAAGTGATCACTTTTTAATATTTATTGAAAATTTTGTCAAAAATAGTCTATTTTTTTTTATTTATGTAACTTTGAGGCTATAATTTTTTACACATAATTAAAACATCATAGAAAGAAATATGTCGGTTACAAAGAGTGAAAAGAACACCCTTTATGGATCTAAAGGTAAAACACCTAAAGAGTTAGGGTATTATTTCCCTGCGGAATTTTCTCCGCATAAAGCTACCTGGTTATCCTGGCCCCACAAAGAACTTTCATGGCCAGGCAAGATCAATAAAATATATAAACCCTATTCCGAATTTATAGCGGAAGTTTCTAAAGGAGAGGAAGTAAACATTAATGTAGTTAATGTTGAAATGGAGGAATTCGCTCTTCGGTATATCAAACAAACAGAAGCAAATACGGATAATATTAAATTTCATATCCACCCGACCAATGATGCCTGGTGCCGGGATCATGGTCCCGCATTTTTGATCAATCCCACATCATCAGAACACAGGAAAAGCATTGTAAACTGGGAATTCAATGCATGGGGAGATAAATATCCTCCGTATGATCTGGATAATGAAATACCGTTGTTAATCGCAAAAAAAGAAAAATTGCCCGTGTTCAGTCCCGGAATTGTGATGGAAGGAGGTTCTGTAGAGTTTAACGGGAAAGGTACGGTTCTTACCTCCAGATCCTGCCTGTTGAATAAGAATAGAAATCCGCACTTAAACCAGAACCGGATTGAAGACTACTTAAAAAATTTTTATGGAGTAGATCAGGTTCTTTGGGTGGATGACGGAATAGTAGGAGATGACACGGACGGGCACATTGACGATACGGTTCGGTTCGTAAATGAAGATACGGTTTTGGCAGTGGTGGAATCAAATCCAGAAGATGAAAACTACGAGTTGCTGCAAGTGAATCTGAGACAGTTGAAAGAAATGAGGCTTCTCAACGGAAAACCGTTAAACATAATAGAATTGCCTATGCCTGCTCCCGTTTTTTATGAAGGATACCGTCTGCCAGCTTCTTATGCAAACTTTTACATAGCAAATAAATCGGTTATAGTTCCTGTTTTTAATTGTGAAAACGATGAGATTGCATTGAATATTATCCGAAATTCCTTCCCCGACAGGAATGTAGTCGGGATAGATTCTACGGATATTGTCTGGGGATTGGGAAGTTTTCATTGTTTAAGCCAGCAGGAACCGGAAGTATGAAAATGAGGCATATCATTTCAGGTATTTAACTTTCTGATCATAAATAAAAACAGAGTATTTATGATTTATTGCCATATATTTATAAATATGTATTAGATTTGAAAAAAAATTTAACATCTAACTAAAACGACTTTCATGATAAACTTTCAATTTACAGAAGAGCAGGAAATGATACGTCAGGCGGCGAGGGATTTTGCTCAAAATGAATTACTGCCGGGTGTTATAGAAAGAGATGAGAAACAGATCTTTCCGGCAGAACAGGTTAAAAAAATGGGAGAATTGGGTTTTTTAGGGATGATGGTAGACCCTAAATACGGAGGAAGCGGAATGGATACGGTTTCCTACGTATTGGCAATGGAGGAGATATCTAAAGTAGATGCTTCCAGTTCTGTTGTAATGTCCGTAAATAATTCTTTGGTTTGTTGGGGACTGGAGAAATACGGAACCGAAGAACAAAAACAAAAATATCTTACCAGACTGGCAACGGGAGAGATCATCGGAGCTTTTGCTCTTTCTGAACCGGAAGCAGGTTCGGATGCTACCCATCAGAATACCACGGCAATAGATATGGGTGACCATTATCTGCTAAACGGAACCAAAAACTGGATCACCAATGGAGGTTCGGCTTCCGTGTGTCTGGTAATAGCACAAACGCATTCCGAAAAGGGACATAGGGGAATCAATGTTCTGATCGTAGAAAAGGGAATGCCCGGATTTGAAATAGGACCTAAAGAAAATAAATTAGGAATCAGAGGGTCAGATACACATTCGTTATTATTCACAGACGTAAAAGTGCCTAAAGAAAACAGAATAGGAGAAGACGGTTTCGGGTTTAAATTTGCAATGAAAACACTTTCCGGAGGAAGGATAGGTATTGCCGCTCAGGCATTGGGAATAGCTTCCGGAGCCTTTGAGCTGGCGTTGAAATACTCTCAGGAAAGAAAAGCGTTTGGAACGGAAATTATTAATCATCAGGCAATAGCTTTCAAGCTGGCGGACATGGCTACTAATATTGATGCAGCCAGATTGCTTTGTTTAAAGGCCGCTTGGGATAAAGATAATAATTTAAACTATGACCGATCGGGAGCAATGGCAAAGCTGTTCGCATCAAAAACCGCAATGGATACCACTGTGGAAGCCGTTCAGATACATGGCGGATATGGATTTGTAAAAGAATATCACGTGGAAAGATTAATGCGTGATGCCAAAATCACCCAAATATATGAAGGAACTTCAGAAGTACAAAAAATAGTTATTTCAAGAAGTTTGTTAAAATAAAATAGATCGTAAACTTTCTAATTGGTTAAGAGCCTGTTTAAATTTTATTGCGATTATATTTTATTGCTATTTTTGCGATGGATTTTTTGCTTTTTATTTGAAGATTTAGCGGGCTAAATCAAGAAGAAAAAGTGAAAAAGCCGCT
>JAISMV010000141.1 GCA_031276535.1 Flavobacteriaceae bacterium | reverse complement strand
AATAAAATTTAAACAGGCTCTAAACGTTCACATATTAAAATAAAAACCGGAGAGAGGCCGCAAAAATTTTTAAGGGTAGATGCTTTAGACAGATGCGGGGGCAAATGCATTTATTAATATTATGAAGCAAAAGGAAAATTAATTTTTAATTTTCATTAAAGATTGATTTGTTGAAAATGCGAATAAAACAGGAATTTAATCCCGGATAAGACTTTGTTTTGGATAAAAGAAGTAAAAAAACTGCTAAAATGTAATGGAGGATGTAACGGAGAAAAACTAAAGAATTCGTTATCAGAGCGAAAAAAAAATTGAAATTGCTTGTATATACCAAACAAAATGTTACCTTTGCCTTAATTAAGATAAATAACCTTATAAAAGTAAACCGTCATGAACAAATCAGAATTAATCGATGCAATTGCAGCTGACGCTAATATTACCAAAGCATCAGCAAAAAAAGCTTTAGATTCTTTTTTAGCAAGTGTTACCAAATCACTAAAAGAAGGTAAGAAAGTTACCTTAGTAGGTTTTGGTACGTTTTCAGTGTCCAGTAGAAGTGCAAGAGAGGGAATTAATCCTCAAACTAAAGCAAAAATTAAAATCCCTGCTAAAAAAGTTGCTAAATTTAAAGCAGGAGCAGAATTATCTTCTGCCGTAGAGTAAAAAAGAAACTAAAAAAGTTTAAAAATAAGAAAGGCTATCAGGTAATGATAGCCTTTCTTATTCAGATCATTCTATAATTTCAGAGCCTGTTTAAATATTTGAATAAAATTTAAATAGGCTCTAAGGTTTGTTCCTTTTCTTTTTTTGGATTGTCGGGTTTGTCATGATATTTCTCGCCATATCAATAGCCGAAGGAATCAGGTATGAGAAAGCCAGTAATGCGGCCTTTCCGGTGGCGCTTTTTTTACTTATGAATCGGGAAATAAGTTTTTCGATGCCGAAACTTATTCCTGCACCTAATAAAAGGTTTAGAGTATTGGGATTCTGAATCAGATTCAGGGCTTTTTCCTTTAAATTTCCTCCGATCACCCCTAAAGTCTCAGGCAAATGTTCCAGAGAGAGCATTTTTTCCATATCTTCTATTTCCTGCTTTAAGGCCTGCTTTTTTAATAAAAAATCTTCATAGACATATTTTTTATTACTCTTCTTCATCTTGTCCATCGTATTTTTCATTTAGTTGAAACTCAATAATTTTTCTCATGATATATTGTCTTATACGAGAATAATTTAAAAGTAAGACGATAAAAGCTATGAGATAAATAAAAGAAAAAATAAGAATCCCGATTCCATAATTATTCAGAAACGTTCCGATGATCATACCTATGGCAAAGCTGAATAAGAACAAAAACATCATGGACAGAATGAGAATAGTGAAGACAAAAATCAGGATACTAACCAAACCGGAAATGGTCTCGGTCAACTCAAGCTTAAGCAGTTCAATTCTCTTATTAATGTATTTTTTGAGAAAACCAACCATAAATTAAGGGATTTTGCATTAAAAATAAAAGTGAAAAAAGAGTCGAAAAAATTCACTTCCGACTCTTTTTTCGGAATTTTAGGGTTGTTTTTTAATCAGATTTTAATTCGTCAGTGAGCTGATCAACAATATCATCTTTCTTCTTTTCAAACTCTTTTTTATACTTTAGGAAAGAATCTTTTAGGTTATCACTTAAATCATCCACTTTTCGTTTAATTTTTTTACGAGTATTTTTCCCTTTATCAGGAGCTAATAAAACCCCTGCTAATAAACCTGCGGCGGCACCCACTATAATGCCTGTTAAAAGATTTTGTGCATTTTTGTTATTACATCCCATGGTTTTAAGTTGAGTATTAAATGGTTATAAAAAAAAACTTATTATTTTTATTTTTTCTTGTCACTAACAAATTTACTCAATAAATTTGTCACTTCCAAAACAACAAAACAAAATTATGCCAAATTTCTCTTCACGAGGGTTAAACATGCCGGAATCTCCTATACGTAAATTAGTACCATATGCAAGAAAGGCTAAGGAAAAAGGATTAAAAGTATATCGTCTGAATATCGGACAGCCCGATATAAAATCTCCGCAGGCGGCAATAAACGCGGTAAAGAACATAGATATGGATATCTTTGCTTATGCTCCGTCTGAAGGAAATTTTGATTATAGGGAAACATTAAAGGAGTATTACCATACTTTGGGATTTACAGATCTGACAGTAGATAATTTTATTGTTACCAACGGAGGTTCGGAAGCGTTGTCTTTTACTCTGAGCTGTCTATGTGACGATGGAGATGAAATTATAGTTCCCGAGCCGTTCTATGCCAATTATTACGGTTTCGCGGAGGCTTTGGGAATAAAGATAGTTCCCGTGGTTTCCACCATTGATACGGGATTTGCCCTGCCGGAGATAGAAAAATTTGAAGAGTTGATAACTCCCAGAACTAAAGCCATATTGCTGACTAATCCGAGTAACCCTACAGGGTATCTTTATTCGTATGAAGAACTAAGAAAGCTGACAAATATCATCATAAAAAATGATATTTTCTTAATAACAGATGAAGTATACAGAGAATATGTATACGATGGATTGATTCATCATTCGGTTTTAGAATTTCCGGAACTTAAAGAAAATACGATCGTAGTGGATTCCGAATCTAAAAGGTATAGTCTTTGCGGGATACGTTGTGGTTTTTTAGTTACCCGAAATAAAAAATTCATAGAATTGGCATTAAAATTTGCTCAGGCACGGCTTAGCCCGGTGCTTATAGGGCAGATCATAGCCAATGCCGCCCATTATGAGCCTGATTCCTACATAGAGAACGTCAGAAAAGAATACACGGAAAGAAGAGATCTATTGGTGAAGCTTCTTAATGAAATTCCGGGAGTAATTTGTCCTAAACCCAAAGGAGCATTCTATTGTACGGTGGAGCTTCCCGTAGACGATGCGGAAGATTTTTGCCTTTGGCTGCTAAAAGATTTTGAATACGAAAACGGAACGGTAATGTTAGCCCCGGCACAAGGTTTTTATTCTAATCAGGAATTAGGGAAAAAACAGGTGCGAATGGCTTACGTAATAAATAAGGAAGATATAATACAATCAATTAAGATCTTAAAAGAAGGGATAGAAGTTTATAATTCACTAACATGATTACTTTTCAGGAAAACACAGACATTAAAAAATTTACCACATTTAATGTTCCTGCAGTATGTCGTTATTTTACAGAAGTTTATTCTTTGGAAGAATTAGACGAAGCATTGGATTTAGCCAAAGAAAAAGAATTACCGTTGTTATTTTTGGGAGGAGGAAGTAACATCCTGTTCACCGATATTTTTCAGGGGTTAGTCATAAAATTGAATTTAAAAGGAATAACGGAATCAGAAGAAGATGAAGATCATGTTGTTGTATCAGCACAGGCAGGCGAGGAGTGGAGCGCTTTTGTGCAATATTGCATTTCGAAAGATTACGGAGGATTGGAAAACCTCTCCCTGATACCGGGAAATGCAGGCACCTCTCCCATGCAAAATATAGGCGCCTACGGAGTGGAAATTAAAGATGTTTTTCATTCCCTTAAGGCTCTTTCCATACAAACGAAAAAGGTGGAGACTTTCACTCCCGACTTATGCAAATTCGGATATAGAGAATCTTTTTTTAAAAATGAAGGAAAAGATAAATATGTTATTCTGGAAGTAAGTTTCAGACTTACAAAAAAAAATCACAAATTCAACATATCGTACGGAGCGATACAGGAAGAATTCAAAAAAAAGGATATTAAAACACCGACACTTAAAGATATTAGCGAACAAATAATTCAAATCCGGCAGAGTAAGTTGCCCGATCCGAAAATTTTGGGTAATGCCGGAAGTTTTTTTAAAAATCCGGTAATATCTTTAGAACAATTTCAAAAACTACAGAACGAATATCCGCATATACCCCATTATCGGTTAGCAGATTCTCAAATCAAAATTCCCGCAGGCTGGTTGATAGAACATGCCGGATGGAAAGGAAAGAAAACGGGTAGGGTAGGTGTACACGAGAAGCAGGCTCTGGTATTGGTAAACTATGGAGGTGCTACAGGAAAAGAAATTTATCTGTTATCGGAGACCATTATCCAGGATGTTAAGAAAAAGTTTGATATTTTACTACAACGAGAAGTAAACATCATCGTATAACCTAATAATTTTAAGAGAGCATGAACATATTACTTTACCCATTTGCCGGATTATACGGGTTCATTACATACATAAGAAACAAATTTTTCGATTGGGGAATATACTGGTCTAAAAGTTATGATAAACCCATGATAGTCGTGGGAAACCTGAGTGTAGGAGGTACAGGAAAATCTCCTTTTGTTATTTATCTGATAGAACTGTTGAAAGATTCCAAATTAATAGGAATCATGAGTCGCGGATACGGAAGAAAGACCAAAGGATACCAGTTTGCTAATTATGAAACCAGTTTTGAAGATATAGGCGACGAGCCCATGCAGTTCTTTGAACGGTTTAGAAACAGAGTTGTCGTAGGAGTGGATGAAAAAAGAAGTCATGGAATTGATAATCTGATTAAAGATTTCAATCCTGATATTTTTGTTCTGGATGATGCCTACCAGCACCGGCGTGTGAAAGCGGGGTTATACATACTTTTAACAGACTATCGTCATCCCTATTATGAAGATCATCTTCTACCCTTAGGGCGATTAAGAGAAGGGAGATACGGCGCTAAAAGAGCTCAGGTAGTCGTAGTCACTAAGTGTCCGGAAGATCTTTCAGAAGGAGATAAAAAGATAATAGAGAGAAAATTGAAGCTACAGCCGAATCAATCATTATTTTTTTCCACCATTGTTTATGCAAAGCGGATAATCTCTTTAAATTTCTCCTTTAATATAGACGAAATTTCGAATTACAACATACTTTTGATTACCGGAATAGCTAAATATTATGATGTTTTGGAATTCGCAAAACAAAAATTCGCTTCGGTAACACACCTTAATTTTAAAGATCATCACAA
The DNA here is from genome assembly GCA_031276535.1 of Flavobacteriaceae bacterium. Taxonomy (GTDB): domain Bacteria; phylum Bacteroidota; class Bacteroidia; order Flavobacteriales; family Weeksellaceae; genus Apibacter. Next base: position 362 of record JAISMV010000141.1, on the reverse strand, counting down.
TTTTTCCGAAGCAGATGTGAAAAATATAGAAAAAGCATATCAAAACATAGCAGGAAATAGCATTATTCTTACAACAGAAAAAGATTATATGCGTTTGAAGCATTTTCAGCAACTGAAAAATAATCTGTTTTACATACCTATAAATATAAAATTGGATAAGCCTGAAGAATTCAAGAAGTTACTATATACTTATGTGAAGTAGAAAATTAAGAATCTAAGAGCCTGTTTAAATTTTATTGCGATTATTTTATTGCTATTTTTGAGATGGATTTTTTGCTTTTTATTTGAAGATTTAGCGGGCTAAATCAAGAAGAAAAAGTGAAAAAGGCGCTCAAAAGAGCTTAAAAAGAATGCAGAATATA
>JAISMV010000140.1 GCA_031276535.1 Flavobacteriaceae bacterium | reverse complement strand
CAAAAGGACAAGATATAGGTTCTTTTATTGAAAAATATCAGAATGAAGATTTTTCAGAATTTAGAGGAGCATCCATAGCCATTAGGCAGGGACGTTTTAATGAAACAAGATATATGGTAACTAAAATAGGAAGCAATTTACCCGTTTATTTTGTTATATATAATGAATTCAAAGACTCTATTGAAAAAATTAATAAATCCCTTTTGCAAAAAGAAAAAATTAATGATTATTTCACTGATGAAGAGATTAAAAATTTAATCAATAATTTCAGGAGATATGATTTTGGACTTTTAGGTGTAGACAATGAAGGAAATGTTCTTATCAATCCATTCGAAATAAACAGTCCTGCAATTTTATTACGAGTCAGTAAACAAACAGGAGAAAAGGAGATAAGAAAAGGATATGTATTTAAACATTATAAAGGAAATTGGTATATTAGGAAATAAAAAAAGAATTGCTTTTTTTCAAGATGCCGAATTTTACAAGAAAAAACCTTTGTTTTTCCCTAAAAAATTCCTACATTTGAGAATAGGAGATATTTGAAATAAGTACCAGCGTAAACGGAACCCTGACCGTATTGGAGGAAAATGCCTATTATCCTTTTGGGTTGAAGCATACAGGCTACGGAAGCACGGCAAATGCACAACCTAATTATTAAGTATAGGTACAACGGGAAAGAGTTTCAGGATGAGTTGGGATTGAATTGGTATGATTTTGGAGCAAGGAATTACGACTCAGCAATAGGCAGGTGGAATGTGGTTGATCCGTTGGGGGATAAAACCTTAGACCTTTATGGATATGCTTATAATAATCCGATTAAGTATGTAGATCCAACGGGGATGAGTGCGGAGGATTGGATTAAGAAAGGAAATACTATTTTCTTTGATCCTTCTGCCAATTCGGGTAATTACAAACAGTTACATGGGGAGGATGCAATAAGGATAGACCGTCTTACTACGTATCAAGGAGATAGTAAATTATCCCAATATGAGTTCAATCATGCGGATGGTACTTATTCTTATTCTTTTGGAGGTTTACCTTTTTCTACAACTTACAGTATTTATGATAGGGAAACTTTCACTACAGAAGGAGGGACTACGATTGAAGGTAAAAAATGCACTACTTGTGCTTCTATAAGCAGCCCATCTCGAGGAACTTATTTTGACAGATGGGATCATCAGGTTTCTATGGGAGTACTGCAAGGAGGAAGTGAAATGATGGTTGGTTATGGAGTAGGAAAAGTCTTTGGATTGTTTTCTAAAACTGCTAAGGGAAGTACTACAATATATAGAGCCGTATCACAAGCGGAAGTTGATGACATTGCGAAATTTGGTCTTAGAATGAAGTCTGGAGGTTATGAAACAGGGAAATTGTTTGCACCAACCCTTCAGGAAGCAACTCAGTTTGGCAAGTACAATTTTGGGTTAGATGGAATACCTAATACTATTATGAAAGTAAGGGTACCCAACAGTGTTTTGAATGGTGCTACCAAATTTGGTGCTGACGGTATGAATGCTATTTCTATACCAGCTAACCAACTACATTTATTAAAAGCTAAACCTTTAAACTATAGCCCGTGGTTAAGATAAGAGCGTATATTAAACTTTATGCGAATGGTCGAAAAACGCCATTTTATAGCGGTTATAGACCTTTATTCAATTTCATTGAAGAAATGAAAACATCAGGCAGAATTGATTTGATAGACAAAGAACAGTTTTGCCCAGGAGAGGAGGGCGAGGTTGAGATTTTATTTTTGAATAGGAATTATTTAGGCGGTGATTTTGATATAGGGAAAACGTTTCTCTTCGGAGAAGGTGAAATCCCTTTAGGGGAAGGTGTAGTAAAAGAGATATTACAAGAGCAAAGCCCGCAGTAGCGGGCTTTTGTTATTAAAAATTAACTTTACCATCTAACAGGTTCTCATTTTTTTAATCATTAGTGTTTCGGATGTGTTAAAGAGGAAAAATATAAAGAAAAAACCTTTGTTTTTCCCTAAAAAAATCGTATATTTGAGAATAGGAGATATTTGAAATAAGTGCCAGCGTAAAAGCATCATTTTTTTAGAAAAATAAAATATAGAACTTCCAAAGAAAAAAACGTAAAACTCGAATCCACAAAACTGGTATGTATGAAAAAAAATACTACTTTTGTATTACAAAGTAAAATAATGTATTTTTTTGTAATTTAAAAATTAGTAATTAAGAGAATTCTCTTATAGAGTTTTATTTATTATGGCAACATTAACAAAAAAGGAAACGTCAGTTAAATCTATCAGATTACAGAATGATTTTCTTTCTTTTCTGGAAAAGAAGGCAAATAAGGAAAATAGAAATCTAACGAATTATATTGTTACCGTTCTGATGAGTGCGACTGGTTACGGTATGCCTAACAAGGAAACGTTAGATGCAATGAGTGAAGTAAAAAATAATCCTGAAAATCTAACTAAGGTTGATAATGTTTCAGATTATTTTGAAAAATTTAAACATGAAAAAATTTGAAATCAACCTTACGACACAGTTCAAGAAAGATCTTAAAAAGTTCATTAATTATCCGTCAGATTATGATGATATTGTAAATTGTATTGAATTATTAAAGCAAGGCGGACATGAAGAAATTCCGGCTGAAATGCTACCCCACCGATTACAAGGAAAGTTTAAAAGCTATTGGGAATGTCATGTTCACCCTAATCTTCTGTTAATATGGTAGGAAAATTTGAAAGAGAATATCATCTATCTTATTCGGGTTGGTTCTCATTCCAATCTATTTAATTAAGTGATAAAACAATAAGTGCATTATCTTGTTAGATTAATTTTTAAGTTGCTGATATTTATACCGAAGACAAATTTGGTTTAATCGGCTTAAAATAAAGATTTTTAAAATCACCTAAATTGCATAATTTTTTCAGAATTAATTTGTAACTCGCTCATGTATTTATTTAGTTGATTGCTAAATAAATATATGGATTTTTTTTTGATTTAGTGACTTTTTTATAATGCATTCTAGATTTATATATATAATAATATTCTGTTTATCTTTTGCATCGTGCAATTTTGCACAGAAACAAGAAACAAGACAAAGTATTAATAAGCCTGACTTTTACAGAATTGCAAAAGATACATTGGTTACATATGACATAGAGGGTATTAGTACAGAGGGAGCTGAAGCTAAAGTGAATTATGTGAATGGGAAAATAACCAAAAGCATTACTAATATTTATGCCGGAACCGGGCAAGCTTCTGTAGTTTATGAATTTGATACAGACAAAATAAAAGTTTTAGAAACCAAAAATTCTTACAAAACGGAGATAGAAAATGTAAAGTCAGATAAGGATATGAAGTTAGAATATAAAAGAAGTTACTTCATTGATTATAGCGGAAACCTCATAGGGGAATCAATACCCGACAGGATAGATATTTTTCAAGAGTTCAAAAAAATAATTCCCTTTGAATTAAAATAATAATCCTTAAAGGACTGTCTATAAGAGTTGATTAGATAAAAAAAATTGATTTCAAAATTTGCTTGGAAAACCGGGATAAATAAGTAACTTTGTTCATACCATAATAAAAACAAAGCACATGGCACTATCTAAAATTAACCCTACAGAAACTAAAGCCTGGAAATTACTAAGAGAACACTATGAACAGATAAAAGATAAACATCTGAGAGACTGGTTTGAACAAGATCCGAAAAGATTTGAGAAATACTCCATTGAATTTGATGATATTCTTTTTGACTATTCTAAAAACAGAATTGAAGACAAAACCATAGAATTACTGTTGCAATTAGCAGAAGAAACACACCTAAAAGAAGCCATAGAAAAACAATTTGCAGGAGATAAGATCAATGAAACGGAGAACAGGGCAGTACTGCACACAGCTCTGAGAAACCGGAAGAATGTTCCCGTTTTTGTTGATGGGGAAGACGTGATGCCCAAAGTAAATCGGGTGTTGGAGCAAATGAAAAAATTTTCTCAGGAGATCATATCGGGTGAGTGGAAAGGATATACGGGAAAAGAAATTACCGATGTGGTAAACATAGGAATCGGAGGTTCGGATCTAGGCCCTTTAATGGTTGTAGAAGGATTAAAGCATTATAAGACACATTTGAATCTTCATTTCGTTTCCAATGTAGACGGAACCCATATGGTTGAGACTTTGCAATCTCTTAATCCCGAGACCACTCTGTTCATTGTAGCGTCTAAAACCTTCACAACACAGGAAACCATGACCAATGCGCACACAGCGCGTGAATGGTTTTTAAGATCGGCGGAAAAAGAATCCCGGATAGCAAAGCATTTTGTTGCGCTTTCCACTAATCAGAAAGAAGTTATAGGTTTTGGTATTGATAAAAATAACATGTTTGAATTTTGGGATTGGGTAGGAGGCAGGTATTCGCTTTGGTCTGCCATAGGTTTGAGTATCTGTCTGGCAGTAGGCTTTGACAATTTCACTCAGTTATTGGAGGGCGCTTACGAAACAGACCACCATTTCAGAAATGAGGATTTCAACCGGAACATACCCGTAATTTTAGCCTTATTAGGAATCTGGTATACTAACTTTTTTGAGGCAGAAAGTGTTGCATTACTTCCTTACGAACAATATCTACATCGTTTTGCCGCCTATTTTCAACAGGGAGATATGGAATCTAACGGAAAAACAATAGACAGAAACGGAAATAAGGTAACCTATCAGACAGGACCGATAATCTGGGGCGAGCCGGGAACTAACGGGCAGCATGCTTTTTATCAGTTGATCCATCAGGGAACCCGGTTAATACCTTGTGATTTTTTTGCCGGAGCGAATACCTTGAACAAAGTTTCGGATCAACATGAAAAACTAATATCTAATTTTTTTGCCCAAACAGAGGCTTTAGCTTTTGGAAAAGCGGAAAAACAAGTGGTGGAAGAATTAAAACAACAAGGTAAAACAGAAGAAGAAATTAATTTCTTAAAACCGTATAAGATTTTTGAAGGAAATAAACCAACAAACTCTTTCCTATATAAAATATTGACTCCTAAATTATTAGGTAAACTTATTGCAATATATGAACAAAAAATATTTGTGCAGGGAGTGATATGGAATATTTTTAGTTTTGACCAATGGGGAGTGGAGTTGGGAAAACAGTTAGCCAATAAAGTTCTTCCTGAGCTGCGTTCCGATGAAAAAATAACTTCTCATGATTCCTCTACGAATGGTATGATAAATGCATACAAGAAAATGAAGGAATAAAAAATAAAGATGACGACAGGTGCGGGGCGGTATTTTTTTATAAACAGGTAAACACATTTTATTGGTTAATTAAAAAAATTGTATTTGAAGAGATTACAACGATCAAAATGCACTTTGGTTCAAAATTTATGCGTATCTTTGGGATTATCGAAAACAGATTCAGGATAATTTGAAAATTAAAAACATGTTTAATTAAAAAAACAGAAAACTATATGACAACAAAAACTACACACATTGAAGCAAACATTGGAATAAGTGAAGAAAATAAACAAATAGTGGCAGATCGTCTAAACAGATTACTGGCTAATGAGTATGTTCTTTACACCAAGACCAGAAAATTTCACTGGAATGTCGAAGGACCTCTTTTCCAAACCCTACATGCTCTGTTTGAAGATCAATACAATGAATTGGCGGATATTATAGACGAGGTTGCGGAAAGAGTGAGAAAATTAGGACATTATGCTATAGGCTCACTAAAACAGTTTGGTGCTTTGGCAGATTTATTGGAACATGACGGAGAAAAAGCCGAAGATGCTAAAACCCTGTTATCGGAATTAACCGAAGATCATGAAACCATCATCCGTATTATCAGAAATGAATTGATTCCGATCGCTGATCAATATAAAGACTTGGGAACAAATGATTTACTTACCGGGATCTTAGAACAGCACGAAACTGCGGCATGGAAACTTCGTGCTACGGCAAAAGAGTAATAATAATAACTACATCATAAAAACCCTCTGAAAAAAATAAAAGAGGGTTTTTCAGAGCCTGTTTAAATTTTATTGCGATTATATTTTATTGCTATTTTTGAGATGGATTTTTTGCTTTTTATTTGAAGATTTAGCGGGCTAAATCAAGAAGAAAAAGTGAAAAAGGCGCTCAAAAGAGCTTAAAAAGAATGCAGAATATA
>JAISMV010000115.1 GCA_031276535.1 Flavobacteriaceae bacterium | reverse complement strand
CCTATTTCAGACTGGACTATCAAATATATTACCATTTATAAAGATACCATCCGTGCCCACCAAAAGCCCAAACCGAAATGTGAAGACATTCTGTTTTTAAACAGGAGAGGAGGGAAGCTGACTAGAGAAATGATCTTTATTATTGTGAAAAATGCAGCAGAAAAAGCGGGCATCAGAAAAAATGTGTCTCCTCACACCTTTCGGCATTCATTCGCCACCGTGTTGTTAAAGAACGGGGCTGATCTGCGTTCCATACAACAAATGTTAGGACATGAAAGCATCACCACTACGGAAATTTACACCCATCTGGATAAACAACAACTTAGGGATACCATAGAAAGGTATCATCCGTTTTATGTTAAGAAATAACTACCGAAAAATAACGGCACACGGAATGGAAATAAAATAAACGATTCCGAAGCAGAGCCTCGAGGGATTCCGTTAACTAAAGCGGAGTTATCTGGCAACTACCACTTCGATACCCAGATCCTCAAATTTTTTCACGTCTTTGGGATTAATGCCTTCATCGGTAATTAAAACATGAATCTTATCCAGATCCGTAATCTTGCCAAATCCCCGTCTGCCTATTTTAGTGGAATCAGCCAAAACGATTACCTTTTCAGAATTATTAATCATTAACTGATTCATTTTCGCTTCCATAGTACTTGAAGTAGACAGACCGAATTCGAAATCTACACCGTCTCCGCCTAAAAAAAGCTTATTGCAGGAGTAGTTGTTTATCATCAGTTCCGCATAAGGTCCCATCACGGAACCGGATTTGGTTCGCACGTCTCCTCCCAGCTGAATGACATCGAAATTAGGATTTCCATATAATAACATAGCCGATTTAAGGGAAGAAGTCAGGATGGTGAGCTTTTCATAATTATTTTCAATTACCTGCGCTACCATTTGTGTAGTAGTCCCGGAAGAAATAACGATAAAGTCGTTATCTTCGATAAAGTTTAAAGCCGCTTTCGCAATCTTTGTTTTTTCTTCGACCTGAATAGTTTCTTTTTTATTAATGTGTCGTTCTCCAACAATAAAAGATTCCCGCGTAGCGCCTCCGTGAGTTCGGTATAACTTCCCGATCTTTTCTAAATGAGTCAGGTCTTTTCTTATGGTGACAGCAGAGACGCTTAGTTTTTTATATAGATCTGTTACCGAAACATAATGATTATAATTCAGCTCTTCCAGAATTTTTTGTTGTCTTATGTTATTTATATTATTATTTTTCATTTATAATTATTTTTAACTTAATAAGATAGGGATGAAGTTGGTTAGTTCCCAATTACAAAAATAATTAAAATTATCTATATGTGAAAACCGAAAAGGTATATTTATTTTGTGTAAAAATAGAAATAAATTAGTTTCGATAAGGAAATAATCCCGTTTTTACAATTAATAAATTGATTATCATTTGTTTATGTTTGTTTTTGCATCAAATCACTTACGATTTGTTTGTAAAAACATGTCGTTTATCATAAAAAAAATTGCGTTTTATCATTGTTTGGTTTCGATTTAGTAAATACATTTGCTATGTTGAAATTAAAAACAAATAGATAATAGTAAGATATATTAACTAAAACCAAATTGAAATTATGATTACGACAACGCAATTTTTAGGAGAGTTATTAGGTTCATTCACACTTATCGCCATGGGATGCGGGGTAAGTATGAATCATACTTTAAACAAAAGTTACGGATTGGGAAATACTGCTACGTTGAGCGGGCCGTTGGGCTGGGGTTTTTCAGTAGCAATGGCTATTATTGTAGCCTCTCCGTTCAATAGTGGAGCACATTTCAACCCGGCGGTATCTATCGGGTTTGCAGCAGCGGGATTATTCCCTTGGGCTTCCGTGCTTCCTTATATGGTGGCTCAGGCACTAGGTTCGTTTTTAGGAGCTATTGCCGCTTGGTTTATGTATAAAAAACAATTCGATGCCACAGAAAATGAACCGTCAAAATTATTAGGCGTATTTGCAACAAATGCAGCCGTAAGAAATCCGGTACATAATTTCGCAAACGAAGCATTCGCTACTTTTTTCTTAGTATTTATTTCGTTAATGATGTTGCCTCCTAAGTTAGTTATTAATGGCTCAGACGTTCCGATCGGATTAGGAGCTAATGGAGTATTAATTAACGGTTTTTTAATCTTCTCAATAGGTATGGCATTCGGAGGGGTAACCGGATGGTCACTGAACCCTACCAGAGATTTACTGCCAAGACTGGCGCACCAGCTCCTTCCTATTAAAGGAAAAGGAAACAGTGATTGGGGATATGGTATCAGTATAGCAAGTTTGGGACCCATTGTAGGTTGTCTGATTGCTGCTGTTATGTTTCTTCTGGTGAAACCGTACTTCTTCTAAACGTCAATATAATTTAAAACACAAAAAAACATTATTTATCAGAACAATATAAAATAACCAATAAAATATAAAAGTAAAATGAAATTTTTTATAGACACAGCAGACTTGGAACAAATCAAAACGGCTCAGGAATTAGGAGTTCTTGACGGAGTTACTACCAATCCATCTATAATGGCAAAAGTGGGAATTACGGGAAAACAAAACATACATGCCCATTACAAAGCCATATGTGAGATTGTTGACGGAGATGTAAGTGCTGAAGTATTGTCGACGGATTATGAAGGCATTATCAGAGAAGGAGAAGAATTAGCCGGAATTGACCAACAGATTACGGTAAAAGTTCCTATGATTTATGACGGAGTAAGAGCAATTAGATATTTTTCCGATAAAGGAATTAAAACCAATTGTACCCTGATATTTTCTGCCGGACAGGCTATTCTTGCCGCAAAAGCAGGAGCAACCTATGTTTCTCCGTTCATCGGAAGATTGGATGACATATCAACGGATGGATTGAATTTAATAAGCGAAATCAGAACCATCTATGATAATTACGGTTATGGAACGGAAATACTGGCAGCTTCCGTAAGGTCTCCCATGCATATTATTAATTGTGCTAAACTGGGAGCAGATGTTATAACATCTCCTTTAGCACCGATAATCAATCTGCTTAAACATCCTTTGACGGATATAGGATTAGCTCAATTTATAGAAGATGCTAAAAAGCTGTAAAACTGATAGATATAATAAAATTTAAAAAAATAAAACAATGTCGGAAGAAAGTATAGCTTTTGCGCTAAAACAAGCAACGGAAACCAAATTTCTGGAAATAGGATCAGGAATAATAAATAAAATTCCTCAAATATTTGCAGAACAATTTCCCGGGAAAAAAGCTATTGTAATAGCAGATCCAAACACATATGGAGTAGCAGGAAAAAAAGTGCATGAAGTATTGAAGAATGCAGGTTTGGAAGGAGTGGAACCGTATATTTTGGATGATCCGAACTTATACGCAGATTATGTATTTGTTGAGCAGGTAAGAGATTATTTAAGAGATAAAGATGTGACCCCTGTTGCAGTAGGCTCCGGAGTTATTAATGATATAACCAAAAGAGCCGGTTCTGAGTTGAAACGTCCCTATATGTGTGTAGCAACTGCCGCATCTATGGATGGTTATTCTTCGGCAGGAGCATCGATTACCAATAAAGGAGCGAAAATAACCCATGCATGCGAAGCTCCCCGGGCTATAGTGGCTGATATTGATATTATAGCTGCTGCACCGCCGTTAATGACTGCCTCCGGATATGCCGATTTATACGCAAAAGTGGTTTCCGGGGCAGACTGGATTCTGGCAGCTGAACTGGCAGATCCCGACAAGCCTAAAAAGGGCATAGAGCCAATGACCGGTGCTTGGAACATTGTTCAGGACGGATTGGCGGAATCTTTACAGGATCCCGTAGGAGCAAGAAACGGAGAACCTAAAGCCATCGGATTATTAACAGAAGGATTAATGCTGGGAGGATTTGCCATGCAATCCATGGAATCATGGGGGGCAGGGGTGAGCCGTCCGGCTTCCGGAGCAGAACATCAGTTTAGTCACCTGTGGGATATGGAACACCATACTTTTAAAGGAGAAATGGCTAAAAGGTTCGGATTGTATCCCAATCAGGATGAACAGGCTCCTTCTCATGGGTTTAAAGTAGGTATCGGTACTTTGGCAATAACGGCTTTATATGAAGTAATGCTGAAAACCCCGATAGATCAGTTGGATGTAAATGCCGCAGTGGAAAAATGGACTTCACTGGAAGATCAATTGAAAGAAATAAATGAAATGTTTGCAGGTACGGACATTCTTCCTTTTGCAATAACCCAGACTACCGATAAATACGTAACCAAAGAGGAATTAAGAGAGCAGTTGAACAAAATTAAAAATAACTGGTCTGTATTGAAAGAAAAGATCGAAAAACAAATTATTCCTTTCAAAGAAACCAAACAACGTTTAGCGGCAGTAGGAGCTCCTGTTGAACCGGAACAGATCGGAATTTCAAGAGAAAAATTAAAGGAAAGTTTTTACCGGGCGCATAAGATCAGAAGTCGGTATACTATCTTGGATTTTGCTTACAGAGCAGGGTATTTAAACCAATGGGTGGAGGAAATATTTAACAAAAGCGGAGTTTTTCAGGGTTAATATTTACTAAAAACGACACTTATAAATCTTTTATACAATCGTTTTATCCTATTTTTTTAATATGAAAAATTATATAACAGATAGCAGCCGGATTTCACCCGAACTTTTAGAGAAAGTTAAAAAACTGAAACACATAGCATTGGATATGGATGGAACCATATATAACGGAACCACCTTGTTTCCATATACCATTAGTTTTTTAAACCGATTGAAAAGATTAGGAGTAAGTTATTCTTTTCTAACCAACAATCCGTCTAAAAATATTTCAGATTATTTAAAAAAATTAGAAAAATTAGGTATACCTGTCAGAGAAGAAGAAATGTATTCTTCAGCAACGGCAACTATTGATTATCTGAAAAATAAACACCCGGAGGTGAAAAAATTGTTTTTACTGGGAACTCCCAGTATGATACAACAGTTTGAAAAAGAGGGTTATATATCAACCGGAGATTCGGCAGAGGATGAACCGGATGCATTAGTAGTGGCTTTTGACATGACTCTGACTTATGAAAGATTATGCCGGGCAGCCTGGTGGGCAAAACAAGGAAAGTTGTATGTAGCAACCAATCCGGACAGAGTTTGCCCCACAGATCAGCCTGTTGTTCTGGTAGATTGCGCATCCATTTACTCATGTATTGAAACAGCTACGGGACGCAAACCGGATATTGTTTTAGGAAAGCCTCAAAAAGAAATGTTAGATGGGGTTCTGGCTTCAAGAAATTTAAAACCGGAAGAAGTTGCCATGGTAGGAGATCGTATTTATACGGATATGATGATGGCTTACAATGCAGACACTTTTGGCGTTTTGGTGCTTACAGGTGAAGCGACTCTGGAAGAAGCAAAAAATGCAGATATAGAGTTGGATATGGTTCTTCCCAGTATTGAAATATTAGGGGAATTGATTGAATATTCACATCAAAAGCAGGAAAATGGGAAAATATAGCTATATAAAAAATGCGGCTTACGAAGGAAATTTATTGTTGCCAAAATTGGATTTAGTATTATTTACCTGGGGAAATGTAAGCGTTGCAGACCATGACGAAGGAGTCTTTGCCATTAAGCCAAGCGGAATACCCTACGAAAAACTAACCGTAGAAAATATGGTCATTGTAGACTTTGAAGGCGATATAGTGGAAGGGAATTTAAGACCCTCTTCAGATACTCCGACTCATGCCGTGTTATATCAGCATTGGAATGATGTAAATTCCATAGTTCATACCCACAGTACTTATGCGACAGCCTGGGCGCAGGCACAGTTGGACATTCCGATTTTCGGAACCACCCACGCAGACCATGCCACGACAGATATTCCCTGCGCTCCTCCTATGAGTGATGATATGATAAAAGGAGAATATGAATATCAGACAGGCTTTCAGATTCTGAACATCCTAAAAGAAAAAAAATTGAACCATAAAGAAATGGAAATGGTTTTGGTAGGAAACCACGCTCCCTTTACTTGGGGAAACACAGTGGAAAAAGCGGTTTATAACAGTGCAGTATTGGAAAATATAGCGAAAATGGCGTATTTGTCAAGACAGATAAACCCGAATATAACGAGATTGAAAGAGGCATTAATAAACAAGCATTACGAAAGAAAACATGGAGTTAATGCATATTACGGACAGGAAGAAAAACAAATAAACAACTAAAAAACACAAAAAAATGAAACTATCAAACAATTTAGTAATAGGATTAGATTACGGTACAGATTCCGGGAGAGCTATCCTTATGGATGCCGATACCGGAAGAGAGTTAGCTCTGTCAGTGAAAGAATATCCCAGATGGAAACAAGGGATGTACTGCAATCCGGTAAAATACCAGTTCAGACAACATCCTCTGGACTATATAGAAGTATTGGAATTCATTGTAAATGATATATTGGAAAGAGTTCCCGGAGCAGCCGAAAAAGTAAAAGCGATCAGTATAGATATGACGGGTTCCACACCCATTGCCGTAAATAAAGAAGGAACACCATTATCCCTGACGCATGAATTTGCCGAAAACCCCGATGCGATGTTCGTTTTGTGGAAAGACCATACAGGACAAAAAGAGAATGATCATATCAATGATTTCGCCAAAAAATGGCATATAGATTACACTAAATCCGCCGGATGTGGAGATTATTCCACCGAACATTTCTGGACTAAAGCCCTTCATATTTTCAGGATTCCCGAAATCAGAAAGGTTGCCTATTCTTTTGTAGAAGCCAGTGACTGGTTGCCGGGAGTTCTTTGCGGTAATACCAAACCGGAAGAAATGAAAAGAGGAATGGGCATTGCCGGTTCTCGCGTTATGTGGAACAAAGAATGGGGAGGATACCCGCCGAATGAATTCTTTAAAGCTATGGATCCGGTTTTAGACGGATTGGTAGACACATTTAACAAACAGGCATATACCTGTGATCAGGCTGCAGGAACCATCACCAAAGAATGGGCAAACCGATTGGGATTACCGGAGGATGTATTGATCGCAGTTGGAAATTTAGATTGTCATGCAGGCGCTATCGGGGCAGGAGTTAAAGATAAAGCAATGGTTGAGATTGTGGGTACTTCCACCTGCGCAATTACCGTAGGTCCGAAAAGTTCGGGAAATAAATTAGTTCCGGGAATACCTCAACAGGCAGATGACATCATTCTTCCGGGAATGGTCGGTTTTGAAGCAGGACAATCCGCGTTCGGAGATTTATATGCATGGTTTAAAAAATTATTAATGTGGCCTTTGGATACCATTATGATGAAATCTGATATAGGAGATGCGGAAACCCGGAAAAGACTGAGAGATGAAGTATATGCCGAAATGATTCCTAATCTTGCAAGACAGGCTAAGGCAATTCCGCCAAAAGACAGTCAGATTATTGCAACCGACTGGATTAACGGAAGAAGATCTCCAAATGTGGATTACGATTTAAAAGGTACTATCACGGGGTTAGCGCTTTCAAGTGTTGCGCCTTTGGTATATAAATCTCTGGTGGAAGCTACAGCTTATGGAGCAAGAAATATCATTGATCGTTTTGTGGATAACGGTGTGGAATTAGATGAGATCATTGCGGTAGGAGGAATTTCTCAAAAATCACCCTATGTAATGCAAATGATGGCAGATGTTATAGGCATGCCGATCAAGGTTATAGCTACCCGGGAAGCATGTGCATTGGGAGTAGCCATGTGTGCGGCAGTAGTGGCGGGAATTTATGCCAATCTGGAAGAAGCTCAGGTAAAGATGGGAATGGAAATTTCCACTATTTATTATCCTAATCAGGAATACCATGAACATTATAATGCAGAGTTTAAAAAGTATTTGCAGCTGGAAACAATAAAAGAACTGGTAGAATAATAGAAACTTAATGTAGTAGATTTCTTTAATCTACTACATTTTTTCCAAAAAAGATGTATGAAAATCAAACGTACATAGCCTGTATTTGAATTAAATAAGTCGGTCGGAATCTGTTTTTTAGTGTGTGTCTTTATGCAGAACTGAATATCATTCATAAAATAAATAAATAAACATAAATGAAAAAAGAAGACTTTAAGAATTCCGAAAAAGCAAAAATTGCAGTTTTGGGATCCGGAATTATGGCAACGGCATTAACTTTTCCGTTGGCTGAAAATGGACATGAAGTTCATTTGGTAGGAACACATTTAGACCGTGAAATTATTGATTCTATAAAAGAGACAGGCATTCATCCGAACTTAGGCTTAAAGATCCCTTCCACGGTAAAGGCATATCAACTGGAAGAAATTGAAGAAGCTTTTAAAGATGCAGATGTAGCAATGTCCGGTGTTAATTCATTTGGAGTAGACTGGGTAGGAGAACAATTGGCAAAAGTAGTGAAACCGGGGATGATGATACTTTCCATAACTAAAGGAATGCAGGCGGACGAAGAAGGCAATCTGTTTATTCTACCGGATGTAATTAAAAAATATTTTTCAAAAGAATTGGCGGATTCAGTCACCTGGTCGGCGGTAGTAGGTCCCTCAATAGCGGGAGAAGTAGCCGTACACAGAGATACCTGTGTGGTTTTTTGCGGAGAAGACCGGCCTTCGTTGGACAGATTAGCGGATATGTTCCGCACCGATTACTATCACGTATGGACCTCTACGGATTTCATAGGAATGGAAGTAGCTGCCGCAACGAAAAATATCTATGCTTTTGCAGCCGGATTTAATGAAGGTATACGAGATAAGAACGGAGAACAAAATGAACGTTATCTCAGGTTTAATTACGGATCCGCAGTATTTGCGCAAGGACAAGTGGAGCTTACGCAGTTTATGCAATTACTTTCCGATAACCGGACATTGAGTCCGAAACATCTGTTGGTAGGTTCCGGTGACATGTTTGTGACCTCTATGGGAGGAAGGAATGTGAAAGCAGGACGTTATGTAGGAGCAGGAATTCCTTTTTCAGAAGTAAGGGATAATTATATGAAAGGGGTGACCATGGAAGGAGTTGCAGCTATCAGAGTGATAGGAGGCGCTATGGAACCGCTAACCCGACGAGGAATAATAAAAGAAACCGATTTTCCTTTATTGCGTCATTTGTACGATATTATTGTCAACAATAAACCTTTAAACATACCATGGGAAAAGTTTTTCGATGGAGAAAATTAAAATAACTAAAAACAACAAAAAAATGTCAGATAAATATATTTTAGGTGTAGACTTTGGTACATTATCTGTAAGAAGTACGATTGTCAGAATAAGTGATGGTTTTGAAAAAGGTACCGCATCGGTAAGATATGAGCACGGAGTGATGGATACCCATCTTACAGCCGGTAATAATGAGGTGTTGCCTCCGGATTTTGCTTTGCAGGTTCCGCGAGACTATTTGGAATCTTTTCAAAGATCAGTACACGAAGCGGTTGAAAATTCCGGTGTGGCAGTACATCATATAATAGGGATCGGGATTGATTTTACTTCAGCTACCATTTTGCCTACGGATGAAAAAGGTACGCCTCTGTGCGAATTCCCGGAGTTTTCCAATCGTCCCCATGCATACGTAAAATTATGGAAACATCACGGAGGAAATGATCAGGCAGAACGTTTATTGCAGGTAGCCAAAGAAAGAAACGAATGGTGGCTGCCCCGTTATGGAGGATTGTTATCATCGGAATTGGCTTTACCGAAAGTGCTGGAAACTTTTGAAAAAGACAGAGAAATTTACGATCGTGCGGCTTACTTTGTGAATGCCCTTGACTGGGTCAATTGGTTACTTACAGGTAAATTAGTATATGCCAGTGCAGATTCCGGATTTAAAAGACACTATCAGGATGGCAAATATCCCAGTCCGGAGTATTTAGAAGCCGTTTCACCCGGATTTGGCAGCATGTATGAAGAAAAAATGGCGGGAACTATCCAGCCGTTGGCTTCCAAAGCCGGAGAATTAACGGAAAAAATGGCTCAATGGTTAGGATTGGAACCGGGGATTTCCGTTTCAGTGGGAAATATTGATGCCCATGTTACGGCAGCAGCCATTCAGGCGGTAGAGCCCGGAATAATGACGGCAATTATTGGTACTTCCGCTTGTTATATAATATCAGCTCCTGAATTTAAAGAAGTTCCGGGCATGTTGGGAATTACTTACGGAGGCGTAGCCGAAGGCTCTTGGTGTTTTGAAGCAGGACAGTCGGGTTTCGGCGATATTTTTGCCTGGTATATTGCTAACTGTGTTCCGGCTGAATATAAAGAAGCAGCGAAAAGAGAAGATCTCAATCTGCATGATTATCTGACAAAAAAAGCATCCGTTCAGGAAGTTGGAGAACATGGATTGATTGCCTTAGACTGGCATAACGGAAACAGATCCATCCTGTCTAATCATAATTTATCAGGTCTTATCATAGGGCAAACCCTGACCACACGTCCGGAAGATATATACAGGGCATTGATGGAATCCTGCGCATTCGGAGCACGTAAGATCATAGAAACCATGAAAGAACATGGAATAGAAATAAAAGAGATAGTTGCGGCGGGAGGTCTGCTTAAAAACAAATGGCTGATGCAATTATTGAGTGATGTTACCGGAATACCTCTTTCAATTTCAGAAGCTGTCATGGTAGGAGCCTTAGGTTCTGCCGTGTATGGGGCGGTGGCGGCAGGATGTTATAATACTCTGGAAGAAGCATCCGCGGCTATGGGCAATAAAGTATCGAATGTGTACAAACCCAATGAAGACCGATCAAAAAAATACGACAAACTTTATCAGGAATATTTAATTCTGCATGATTATTTTGGCACAGGAACCAATCAGGTAATGTCCCGATTGAAAAAAATCAAGGAAGAAGCAACAAAAAGCAAAATAAAAAAAGAAGCCGTCAATACCCCGCTTTAAGGATATTTAACAGGTAAAATTTTTATTTTCAACACTATAAAAATTAAGGGTATACTAATTCAAAAAACTAAGAGCCTGTTTAAATTTTATTGCGATTATTTTTTATTGCTATTTTTGAGATGGATTTTTTGCTTTTTATTTGAAGATTTAGCGGGCTAAATCAAGAAGAAAAAGAGAAAAAGCCGCTCAAAAGAGCTTAAAAAGA
>JAISMV010000003.1 GCA_031276535.1 Flavobacteriaceae bacterium | reverse complement strand
AAATTAGATGAATTTAAAGATATTTATATTAAGCCTGTTAAATCAAAACCTGAACCAAAGCCAAAAGAAAAAATGATGATTTTGTGAAATCATACTCTTAAATGATAAACGAATTTACCGGAACATTTTCAAACTGTTTAAAAGTAACGGAGAAATAGATCGGAAAAATGGGTACGTTTAAATTCAGCGGTTGGTTTGGGAATGATTAATAAAGAGGAGGGTATCTTTTACTGATACCCTCCCCTCTGATTTGTATATTTTTTAGATCTTAAAAAACTTACAGAGTTTCCATTAAACGGTTTAAAATTTTAGTAGCCGCTACCTGTAAATTGGTACCCGGACCAAAGATAGCATCAGCGCCGTTTGCATATAAAAAGTCGTAATCTTGTTGAGGAATTACCCCTCCGACCACGATGATTATATCTTCTCTGCCCAATTTTTTCAATTCTTCCACAACTTGCGGAACAAGAGTTTTATGTCCTGCCGCCAAAGAAGAAACTCCAAGCACATGGACGTCATTTTCCACCGCCTGCTTGGCAACCTCAACAGGAGTCTGGAATAAAGGCGCAACGTCTACGTCAAATCCCATATCCGCATAAGCTGTGGCAACCACTTTGGCTCCTCTGTCATGTCCGTCCTGCCCCATCTTAGCGACCATGATTCTGGGACGTCGTCCTTCTTCTTCAGCGAATTTATCCGCTAATCTTTTAGCTT
This sequence comes from Flavobacteriaceae bacterium, assembly GCA_031276535.1. Classification (GTDB taxonomy): domain Bacteria; phylum Bacteroidota; class Bacteroidia; order Flavobacteriales; family Weeksellaceae; genus Apibacter. Next base: position 12,341 of record JAISMV010000003.1, on the reverse strand, counting down.
CCTTAAAGTCGTTGTTTTGGCTGTTCATGGCATATACTCCTTGTATAGTTTGAATTTTTGCTTTATATCTTCCGAAAACATCTTCCAAAGCATCGGAGATCTCTCCCAGAGTAACCCTCCTTCTGGCAGCTTCAACAGAAAGTTCCAATAAGTTGCCTTTCCCGGTTTTTGCCGCCTCGGTAAGTTTTGATAAGATCTCCTCTACGGCAGCATTATCTCTCTCGGATTTTATTTTTTGTAATCTTTCGATTTGTTTTTTGCGTACTTCCGTATTGTCAATTTCCAGAATTTCTAATTCGTGTTGTTTTTGCTGGGTCAGGAATCCGTTGACGCCTACAATAATATCTTTTCCATTGTCAATATTGGCTTGTTTTATGGCGGAAGCTTCCTCTATTCTCATTTTCGGAATTCCGGCTTCAATAGCTTTGGTCATTCCTCCTTCTTTTTCTACTTCCTGAATGTATTCCCATGCTTTATTGATCATTTCCTGAGTAAGGGATTCTATCAGATAAGAACCTCCCGTAGGGTCTACCACCCGGCATATTTCCGTTTCGTATTGAAGGATCAATTGCGTATTTCTTGCAATCCTTGCAGAATAATCCGTAGGCAGAGCGATGGCTTCGTCTAATGCGTTGGTATGCAAAGACTGTGTTCCTCCCAGAGCCGCAGCCAGAGCTTCTATTGCTGTTCGGGTAATATTATTGAACGGCTCCTGTTCTGTCAGGCTCCATCCGGATGTCTGGCAGTGGGTTCTCAATGCCAGTGATTTTTTATTCTGAGGTTTGAACTCCTGCATCAACTTAGCCCATATTGCTCTTGCAGCACGTAATTTGGCTATTTCCATGAAGTGATTCATCCCGATAGCCCAGAAAAAAGACAGGCGTGGAGCAAATTGATCTACTCCCAATCCGGCTTTAATTCCCGTGCGGACATATTCCAGTCCGTCAGCCAGAGTATAAGCCATTTCCAATACCGGTGTAGCGCCTGCTTCCTGCATGTGATAACCTGAAATGGATATGGAATTGAATTTGGGAATATGTTGGGAAGTATATTCAAAAATATCTGCAATAATTTTCATGGATGGCGTTGGTGGATAGATATACGTATTCCTCACCATAAACTCCTTTAAAATATCATTCTGAATGGTTCCGCTAAGTTGTTCCTGTTTTACTCCCTGTTCTTCTGCCGCTGCAATGTAAAAGGCTAAAATCGGAAGTACGGCTCCATTCATGGTCATAGATACGGAAATCTGATCCAAAGGAATATCTTTGAATAATATTTTCATGTCTTCTATGGAGTCAATGGCTACTCCGGCTTTTCCGACATCCCCTACAACGCGTTCGTGATCCGAATCATAGCCTCTGTGGGTAGCCAGATCAAACGCAACGGAAAGTCCTTTTTGTCCTGCAGCCAGGTTTCTTTTATAGAAAGCATTGGATTCTTCCGCCGTGGAAAAACCTGCATATTGCCGGATAGTCCATGGTTTCTGGACATACATGGTGGCATAAGGTCCCCGCAGATAAGGAGAAATTCCTGAAGAAAAATCCGTAAGCTGACTGTCTTTTATATCTTCATAAGAATATTGTTCTTTTAAGGATATACCATCTTTTTCGAAACTTTCTGATTTCTTGTTTTGGGAGAATACATCCTTGTCAAGCTGGACAGGTACCTTAGTAAAATCAATTTTATCAGACATAAAAATTTATAAATTTTGTGGTTTTATTAGGGAGATAAATATAGTAAAAAAATGAATACTTGTTAAAATTTATTGTGTTATTCTTTAGCAAGCAGGAAATAAACGGTTATTCTTTACAGATTCACTGAAAATTATGGGATGTTAAGGTACTTATGGGTTTGCAGGGAAATATGCCATTTAGGATTTTTCATCACATAATCAATAATTTTCGGAGTCATTTTTTCTCTGTTACTCCATTCGGGTTGTAAATATAAAAGCGCGTTTTCATTTATTTGGGAAGCTTGTTCTTCCGCAAAAATAAAATCGTGTTGATTGTATATAATTACTTTTAATTCATGAGCATGGGCATAAATATCTTTCACGGGAAGTGCGTTTTTTTTGGGTGAAAGACAAATCCAGTCTATATGTCCGGATAAGGGATAAGCGCCGGAAGTTTCTATATGGACGGTACAGCCTGATTCTTTTAGAAGTTTGATTAACGGTTTCAGATTCCACATCAAAGGTTCTCCTCCGGTTAAAACGATTGTTTTTGCCTGGGCAGCAGCGATCTTTGCAATATCTTCCACCTTACTTACCGGATGAAGTCCCGGATCCCAGCTTTCTTTCACATCACACCAATGACATCCTACATCACAGCCTCCTATTCGGATAAAATAAGCGGCCGTTCCTGTGTGTCTCCCTTCTCCCTGTATAGTATAAAAATGTTCCATAACAGGAAGGGAAAGTCCTAATTCCAATTCAGTAATTTTTTCACTCATCATTTAGCATTCGAAAACAGCGGGCAAAGGTACGAAAAAGAAATTATTTATAAAGATTGCTTCCGTCTATATAATTAAAAACTTCCGGGGGAAGCATGGGGCGGATATTTTTATTTTCTTTGATCATCCGGCGGATGGTAGTCGCGGATATTTCCACTATCGGCGCCTCCACTTTTATAATGTTGGGATACAGTACCACCGTTTCTTCCTTTTGTGATGTTTTTTCTATTCTCGGATAAACAAGAATTTGATGATATTTTAAGATTTCTTCATAATTCTTCCACTTGTGAAAGGACTTTAAGTTATCTTCACCCATCAGAAGAACGAACTCATGCTGAGGGTATTTTTCTTTTAAAACCACCAGAGTATCAATGGTGTAGTGTGGTTTTGGTAAAGAGAATTCTATGTTGGAAGCCTGAAATTTCGGATAATCGGCAATAGCCAGATTTACCATTTCCAACCGATGATGATTAGCTAACAGGCTGGTTTTGCTTTTAAAAGGGTTTTGAGGGGTAACTACAAACCAGATTTTATTCAAGTCCGAATTTTCAACTATAAAATTGGCTATGATCAAGTGTCCTATATGAATAGGATTGAATGAACCGAAGAATAAGCCTGTTTTCATATCTTTAAAGCTGAGAATTAATCTTCATAAAATTTCACATCACGTATTTGTAATTGATAAAAGGTTTTCCCCTGCCAATAATTCTCATATAAAGTAAAAACCATATCAAAGGGATATTTTTCAAATTTAGGAAGCAGATGTCCCATTTTAAAGGCGATAGCCTCAAAAGAATTTTTAATATCGTCTTGAAAAACCATCATTTTCAGATGGGTTCTGTCTTTACCCATTAGTGTATAACTTCCTCCAAAATATACTTTTCTTGTCAAAAATACCGGATGCATATTTCCGGGACCAAAAGGTTCAAAATAATTGATCAGTCTGAAGAATCGTTTATTAATGATATTCAAAGGGATTTCTTCATCAATTTCGATGGTGGGAATCCGTTGGCTTTCCTTAATAGTTCCCTTTACTACGGATTCGAATTTCTCTTTAAAAGGCAAAAAGTTTTCTTTCTTAATGGATAATCCCGCGGCATACATATGTCCTCCGAATTGTTCCAGATATTCGGAAGAAGCGCTCAACGCTTTATAAATATCAAAACCGATGACACTTCTTGCGGAAGCTACCAGATCTTTATTTTTTCCTTCCGTGAAGACCAGAGTAGGGCGGTAATATTCTTCGATCAGCCTTGAGGCGACAATTCCGATAACTCCTTTATGCCATTTTTGGTTGTAAACTATGGTGGAATATGTCTTTGTTTGCCCGGTTTTTATGATTTCCTGAATTGCCTCGGAGGTAATATTTGCATCTAATTCCTTCCGTTCATTATTGAGTTCGTTGATCTGAGAATATATTTTTCGGGCTTCAATTTCATTTTGAGCGATGAGAAGTTTCACGGCGTTACTGGCATGGCTGATCCTCCCTGCGGCATTGATCTTGGGCGCAATACCGAAAACTATATTGTTCACAGAAAAGGTTTCCCGGGTTTCTTTAGGAATAAAAACTTTTAGTCCGACTCTCGGGGTTTCCAATAGCTGCTTTAGTCCGAAAGTGGTAAGAATGCGGTTTTCTCCGGTAACAGGGACAATATCCGCTGCGATACTTATGGCAACAAAATCTAAAAAAGAATATATTTGTTCGAAAGGTATCTGTTTTTTTAGGGACACTGCCTGAATGAGTTTAAATCCGACTCCGCATCCGCTTAAAAATTTATACGGGTATTCACAATCGAAACGTTGAGGGTCTAATATGGCTGCGGCTTCGGGGAGGGTTTCATCGGGCAGATGGTGGTCGCATATGATAAAGTCAACGCCTTTTGTTTTAGCGTAAGAAACTTTTTCAGCTTCCTTTATTCCACAATCTAATGCAATCACCAAAGAAAAGTTATTTTCGGAGGCAAAATCAACACTTTCATAGGAAATTCCGTATCCTTCTTCGTATCGGTCGGGTATATAATAATCTATATTGGCATGGAAAGAAGATATAAACAGATACATCATTGATACGGAAGTGGTGCCGTCTACATCATAATCTCCGTAGATCAGTATTTTTTCATTTTTCTCAACGGCACGAATAATTCTTTCAACAGCCAGATCCATGTCTTTCATAAGGAAAGGATCATGAAGTTGTTTTAAAGAAGGTTTAAAAAAGGCTTTGGTTTTATCAAAAGAGTCAATGTTTCGCTGTAAAAGTAAATTTGTGATTTCCAGAGGGAATCTTAATTCCTCAGTTAATCTCTGAGCTTTGTTACTGTCCGGCTGGGGCAGGATTAACCAACGATTTCGCATAATTCACAAAGATAACTATTATTTGCGATAAGAACAATTTTGTTTTTTGCAGCCTGTTTTACAGGATCTTTCACAGATCCGGTTTTTAAATTTTTAAAGTTATATCGGGTGAAATCAGTAAAAATTATACCTGTAAAAACACAAATAATGCCAAACTAAGCAAAAAATCATCGGGTTGGTCAAATCAATTAATACAATTCCGAATAAGTCAATCCGGGTGAAAAATCGTTCGTTAACAAACCTTAGTTGTTTCCCCGGGAAACCGTTGCCTCGCCCGAATTAACGATACCGGGTCATTCACATCTTGTTTAAATACGATTTATTACTTTTAACAATTCAACCGAAAACAGTAAATGTTTTATCTTGTTTCACGATATATTTTATTTAGTTCTTCATGGATGGAAATAGAGAATTTTTTATAAATTTGATTAAAAATTGTTTATGAAACGATCAATACTATTTTCAATATTATTTTTGGTATTCAGTATGAACTCCTGTTCTCCGAATCCGAGAAAATTTAATGATGAATTGATGAAAAGTTTAAGTGGTGCCGATATGGAATACACTTCTTTTTATTCAGCAATTGATCAAATTCCTGAAAATAAAAATTATTCAGGATTATTAAAAAAAAGAAAAGAAGTTTTGAAAGGATTGGACAAGTATACTGAAAAAATTAATAATTTACAGGTTCCTGAAGGTGGGGAAGAGTTTAAAAAGTCGTGTATAGATTATCTGGAAATTATGAAAAATTCACTAAACGGTTTTGTTGCAGAAGGAAAATCATTAACAGAAAACCAGCTGGACAAAGCTATGGAAAATTTAGGGTCGAATGAAGAAAAATTAAATAAGTTGAATGACAAAATAATAGAAATCCAAAAAGTTTTTTCGGAAAAGAAAAATTTCAAATTGGAATATAAATAATTCGTAAACAAGAAGATAAAAATGAACTATTTCCTTAATTTTTAAGTTTACGTAAAGTTAAAAATCATAGATTCAAATTTATAATTCATACCTTTGCCTAGAATATGAAATCAGAAAAGATAACCCAAAAAGAAGAGTTTTTATTAAAATCCTATGAATTAGGAATCATAAAATTTGGAAATTTCACACTTAAAAGCGGAATACAGTCTCCTTTTTATGTAGACTTACGTCCGTTAGTTTCCAGTCCGGCATTATTAAAAGAATTATCAGGTCATTTAATAGGACTGCTTGAAGATTCCCATTATCAATTGATCTGTGGCGTGCCTTATGCCGCTTTGCCTATGGCTGCGGCAATATCTTTGGAGGCTGAAATACCGTTGATCTTAAAAAGAAAAGAAGGAAAAAAGTATGGAACAAAAAAGATGTTGGAAGGAATTTTTTCCGAAGGTCAGACCTGTGTGTTGGTAGAAGATGTGATTACCAGTGGGAAAAGCCTGATAGAAACTATTGAAGAAGTGGAAAAAGAAGGGCTCAAAGTAAACGATATAGTGGTGGTTTTAGACCGGGAACAGGGAGGAGTTCAGTTATTGAAAGAAAAAGGATATACCGTTCATACCCTTTTCCGCATAGGAGAAGTGATAGATATTCTTTATAAACACGACCTGTTGAAACAAGATGAAGTAGTAAGGATACAGGCTTTCATTAAAGAAAAATTTATAAGTCCGGATCGTTCCCCGAGGAAAACCTACGAAGAAAAATTAAAGCTTCAAAATCACCCGATCGTTAAAAAACTGATAGAGACAGCATTAAGTAAAGAATCGAATCTGATAGCCTCGTTAGATGTTTGTACGACTCAGGAAATTTTAGATCTGGCGGAAAAAGTCGGAGATTACGTAGTAGCCGTAAAGCTGCATACAGACATCATTTCCGATTTTTCAGAAGAATACATAACCCAATTAAAGGAAATAGCCCAAAGAAAAAATTTTTTACTGTTTGAAGATAGAAAATTCGGAGATATAGGAAATACCCAACAATTACAGTTTGAAAAAGGAGTTTATAAAATTTCTGATTGGGCGGACCTAATTACTGCTCATGTCATCGCAGGAGAAGAAAGTTTAAAAGCCTTTGGAGAAAAGGTAGGAGTGGTTACCATCGCTGAGATGTCGTCAAAAGGAGTTCTGACAGATAATAACTACAAATCCAAAGTGGTTGAAATATCCCATAGAGCGGCCAATGTAGTAGGTTGTGTGGCTCAGTCAAAACTGTCCTCATCCTTATTGTTGTTTACTCCCGGGATAAATTTACGTACAACAGGAGATTCCAAAGGTCAGCAATTTAAAACCCCCGGAAAAGTATTTGAAGAATGCCATACGGATTTTATTATCGTAGGCAGAGGAATTTATACGGCGGTTCACCCCGAGAAAGAAGCGGAAATCTATCGCAAAGAGGGCTGGAATGCCTATCTGAAAAGTTTATAAAAGTTAAATTGAAATCTTGACAGAAAAAATCATCATAGGCATTGATCCCGGAACCAACATAATGGGGTATGGAGTAATAAGTATTGTAAAGAAAAAAATGACTTTGCTTTGCATAGACGAATTGATCCTGCACAAATTAGACTCTCAAGCCCTGAAGCTGAAAAAAATCTTTGAAAGAACTCTCTCTCTGATCGATATGTATCATCCGGATGAATTGGCTATAGAAGAACCGTTCTATGCTAAAAATGTTCAATCCATGCTTAAATTGGGAAGAGCACAGGGCGTGGCGATGGCTGCGGGTTTGTTGAGGGAGATCCCCATTACGGAATATCTTCCGAAAAAAGTTAAAATGTCTATAACGGGAAATGGCAATGCCTCTAAAGAACAAGTTGAGGGAATGCTTAAAACACTATTAAACCTGAAAGAATTTCCCACCAAACACCTGGACGCAACAGACGGATTGGCTCTAGCCGTGTGTCATTTCTTAAATAGCAATAACAACACCTCGGGAGGAGTAAAAAAATCATATACCGGATGGAGTTCCTTCGTGAAAAACAACCTGAAAAGAATAGACCAATAACGTTATAAAAAGAAGTGGAGGGGTTTATTCGGAAATACATGATAGAAACTCAGCTTTGGGTTTCCTTAATGATTTCCTGCCTGAGCCTTTTCTTTGGATTATTACATCGTACCGTTGATTACAATAGAATCTTCATTCTGTTTTTTTCCACACTGGCAGCCTATAACTTCGTTTATTTCCGCACCTCGTGGAATAAAAATTTCTTCCGCAAAAATCCTTTCATTTTCTTTTCCGTTGGAATTTTAGGATTGACAGTCCTTTTAGTGAAGGAAAATAACCCGATTTTGTTTTTGGATCTGATGTTTCTAAGCATTTTTGTTCTCATGTATAATTCAGGTTCCGTAATAATACAATTCCGAAATGTAGCGCTGCTGAAAATTTTTGTTATTTCTTTCGTATGGACTTATTCCATAGTATGGATAGGAAATGTTGCCCCCGTTTCGACTTTTGGTTTTCTAAGCATATTCCTGTTTATTATGGGAATAACCATTCCATTTGACATCTGTGATATGAGCCGGGATTCGATACAGACAATACCAAAATTAGTAGGAGTAACGAAAAGCAAATATTTTTCCTGTTTTTGTCTGTTGGGTTCCATGGGGTTATTTTTTTTGGCCTTTCCGGAAGAAATAAAATTTAGTATTCCCTGGGGATTAACTTGCGGAGCATCTATGATCATGACGGTTTTCATGAAGCCCGAAAATTCGTATTTCTATACCCGCTTTTGGATAGAAGCCTGTTCCTCTTTCCCATTAGTATTCTCTCTTATTCAGAAGATAGAAATACTCTGAAAAGAACGGAGGCTCCCGTGAAAACCGAACGGTTAAAAAAATGACTTTAGATTTAGAGCCTGTTTAAATTTTATTCAAATATTTATTTTAGGTTCTAAATTATATTTTGCATTCTTTTTAAGCTCTTTTGAGCGGCTTTTTCACTTTTTCTTCTTGATTTAGCCCGCTAAATCTTCAAATAAATAGCAAAAAATCCATCGCAAAAATAGCAATAAAATTTAAACAAGCTCTTAGAATAAACGAAAAAGCCCGCCCGCCTTCAATAAGCAAGGCGGTGATTTCAACCTGATAAACACGGAACTTTTCAATGCGGAAAATCCGGGAATATTCTTTCCAAACTCTCCTTCCAGTCAGGAATCGATATGCCAAAAGTGGTTTTAATCTTTGTTTTATCCAATAAACTGTATTTAGGTCGCCTTGCCGGCGTCGGATATTCGGAAGTGGGAACGGGATTGATCTTAATTCCGGACTTGCTCAGTTTCTTAATATCTTCCGCAAACTGATACCAGCTACATTCTCCTTCGTTGGAATAATGATAGATGCCATATGCGCCTATATCATTTTGAATAATGGTCAGTATTGCCTCCGCCAGATCTAAAGCATTCGTAGGAGAACCCAGCTGATCGTTGATTACATTAATTTCTTCCTTTTCGTTAAATAATCTCAACATGGTTTTCACAAAATTATTCCCAAATGGAGAATAGAGCCATGCTGTCCGGATAATATAAACTTTGGAATTGTATTCCTGAGCATATTTTTCTCCCTGCAATTTTGTTTCTCCATAAACTCCCAACGGAGCGACGGAATCCGTTTCTTTCCTTGGTGAAGGTTCTTCTCCCGGAAAAACATAATCGGTTGAAATATGCACAAATGCCGCATTTTGAGAGGCACTTGCTCTTGCCAGATACTTCACCGCTTCTGCATTCAGCTGTTTTGCCGTTTCTCTGTCCGATTCCGCCTTATCTACTGCCGTGTAGGCGGCACAGTTTATGATGTAATCAAATTTATTAGAAGAAAAATAGGTTTTCACAAATATTTCATCCATAATATCCAATTCCTGAACATCCGTAAAAACAAACGAACAATCCACCGGAGGTTTTTCTTTTATTTTTTGTTTCAGCGACATTCCTAATTGTCCGTTTCCTCCTGTAACTAAAATCTTTTTCATAGTTTTTTATTTTAACCGGCTTTTCAACTCTTCAAAAGAGGCAGCTGTCAGATCTTTCCCGGAAAGGATTTCTTTTCCTTTTTCAATACCCCAGTCAATATTTAAAGCCGCATCTAACGGATTTATTCCGAATTCGCTTTCTTTATTATAAAATCCTTCACACTTATACGCAAAAAGCACGGTTTCCGAAAGAACCGAAAACCCGTGTAAAAAGCCTTTGGGAATAAATAATTGTTTTTTATTCTCTGCGGATAATTCCACGGATACGTATTGTCCGAAAGTGGGGGAATCCTTGCGTACATCCACGGCTACATCTATAACTTTTCCTTCCAGCACATATACTAATTTAGACTGTGCATAAGGGGGCAATTGCTGATGCAATCCGCGAATGACTCCATAAGAAGATCTGGATAAATTATCTTGAACGAATTCCGGTTTATATCCTGTTTTTTCTGAAAATCTTTTCAAATTAAATGTTTCCATAAAAAAACCTCTGGAATCTTCAAAAACCTGAGGTTCTACAATAAAACATCCTTTAAGCTTAGTTTCTATTATAGTCATTCTTTTGTAAATTAATTTTGTTTTGTTTTCTGAGGCTGTCGACTCTTTCTTCAAATGATTCTTCCGGGATTTTTATACAAATATCATGAAACAATTTCATAAAATGTTCCGGCTGGTCTTCCGATCTTCGGGTTGTTAAATTGAAATATATGACGGTTGTCCACAATACGGCATGTATGATACTCTTGTCTTCATTACACATTAAAATCTCCACTGTATTTATCCGGTTTGAGAATTTTACAATTTTACTTGTAATAACCACAACCTGATTAAATTTCACTTCTTTGATATATGCAATTTGGTTTTGTAGAGCAACCCATAAACGTCCGGTTTTTTTAGACTGTTCAAAATTATCCAGCTGATAATTCTGCAGACAATGGTCTTCCCGAGCGTTGAGCATATAATCAAAATAACGAATGTTGGAAAGGTGTCCTATAGGGTCACAATCCATAAATCGTATTTTATGTTGAGATTCGGATTCTTTTATCAGCATATTTTATACATAAATTTTTGTTCAAATATAACTGTTTTTTATAAAACAATTTTTATATAAACTTTCTAATTTATGTCATCAATATGAATTTTCATTGTAAATCCACATTATTACCTGAATTTACAAAATACTGATCTTCTTTCGGGATTGCGATTCATACAAGTTATTATACTATTCCCACAAGTTGGATAGTACAAAAAAATCGGTAATTATCAGTTAGCATTAATAACCTGAACTATTTTTCTCAGGACATCAACCGTAAGCTCTCCGTATAATGGAAGACATAAGATCTTTTTCGCTATTTTTTCCGATATCGGCATTTCTTTTCCCTTAACGTAGTTCACGGAATTTAATGACGGATAAAAGTAACGCCGGGGCACAATATTTTTCTCCAATAACTCTTCCTGTACTTTTAATAATACTTTCTCTGAGCTGAAAATTATAGGATAATAACTATAATTCCATTGGGTATTTTCCCGTATTTTCATAGTTTTCACCTTGTTAAAATCAAGGTTCTCGTTATAAAAGTCAACTACTTTTTTCCTTCCACTTATAATATGATCGATATAAGGAAAAACAGCCAGCCCCATTGCCGCCTGCAATTCCGACATTTTGGCATTTATCCCCAATCCGTGAAAATCGGAGACTCCCTTATGACCAAAGTTATGACTATAAAACAATTTATGCATCAGCTCCGGATCCTTACAAAAAAGCGCGCCCCCCTCTCCCGTATGAAAAAGTTTCGTAGCATGGAAGCTGCACGTACTTATGTCTCCATATTCAAAGATTGATCTGCCCCGATACTGCACTCCAAAACAATGTGCAGCGTCATAGATCACTTTCAGTTTATATTTGTCCGCTATTTCTTTTATTACTTCTATATTACAGGGATTGCCGAAAACGTGGGTTGTCAGGATTGCAGTAGTTTTATCTGTGATCTCCTGTTCTATTTTCTTCTCATCTATGGTAAGATATTCCGGGTCTATATCGACAAAAACGGGGGTGCAGTTTTCCCATATTATCGAAGATGTAGTAGCTATGTAACTAAAAGGGGTTGTGATAATATCCCCATTCTTTCCTACATTTTTTAAAGCTATTTGTAAGGGGATCGTACCATTGTTCGTCGCCAGAATATTATCAACCTTTAAATATCTCCTCAATTTTTCCTCTAATTCCAAAACCAGCTCTCCACGATTGGTGAGCCACTTCTTCTCCCAAATTATGTCCAAATACTTTTTGTACTCTTCCAAAGGAGGTAAAAATGTTCTGGTTACATTAATTCTATTTTCCAAAATCAAAAAACGCCTTTATCTGTTATTTTAAACCTACGAGCCTGTTTAAATTTTATTCAAATATTTATTTTTAGGTTCTAATTATATTTTGCATTCTTTTTAAGCTCTTTTGAGCCTCTTTTTCACTTTTTCTTCTTGATTTAGCCCGCTAAATCTTCTAATAAAAAGCAAAAAATCCATCTCAAAAATAGCAATAAAAAATAATCGCAATAAAATTTAAACAGGCTCTTAAAGTGAATACAAATATCATT
>JAISMV010000002.1 GCA_031276535.1 Flavobacteriaceae bacterium | reverse complement strand
GAAAACACATAGGTATTTCCCTTGTCGTCATTGCCAATCTGCGGAATATACGATGAGCGGAAACGACCTGAGGAATAACTAATGCGATCGTCGCGGTAGATATGTTTCACATTGAGGTTAATATCCATTTTTGCTATCCATACACTATCCGGATATTCAACAGTAGCGGTTGTTGCTCCTCCGCCTCCAGATAACGCGCCTTTTGCAAGTACCAAAGAAGTCAGAAACTCACCGTTTCCAATATCTACAATACCACAAAAAGTAGCTGTTTGTCCATTTCCGGCAATATTATCCGTTACTATAGTTCTTTCACTTACGGCATTCTTATTTTTTTGGTCAATAAAATAAAATATCGCCCCAGTTGCTGTTTTTCCTTCCCCGATGGAAAGTGTTTGTCCGCTGCGTGAAGCAATTGCATAATCTCCAAACGTTCCCCATGTACCGTATCCTTTTGGCAGCTGGAATTCACCTCCTGCTTTTACCAGTTTACCATCGGAATTCAATCCGTAGGATAAACCAACGGAAGGGTCTCCCTGTCTGTACTGCATTGCCGTGATGGTTCTTGTTCCGTTACTGATGAAAGCGGAAAACGCATAAGGATTTTCTATACCTTGTCCCTTAATTGTTACAGTACCGGATTCCAGATCATCTACAGCCAGCAGATATGAAGCTTTGCTTTCAGCATCAGAGGTGGCAACAAAGAATTTCTTATGGGCAGTACCTTCACTAATTCCATTATTCCCATCGGAGTCATCATTACTACAGCTCGCCAGTGTAAAAAGTCCCAGAGCCAGTATCCCTACATTTTTTAAAATATTATTTTTTTTCATGTTTGTTATATAATTTTAATGTACTATTTAATTATTTTTCTTCGGGTTGTGTTGTTTCTTCTGTTTGTGTCGTTTCGTTACGATTTCTATTGGATTTGTTGTGCCGTTTCATAAAGAAATAACGCAGTTTGATCGAAAAGCTCCTTCCGGGTTTCTGTAATCCATAGTTGTCGTACAGCAGGGTATTGGTTAAATTTCTTGCTTCAACGGAAACGTTATATCTTCCGTTTTTCAGCGAGTAGGTCAGGCTGATGTCATGGGAAAGCTGATGGGGTATGACTGATTTAGTCTCTTTACTTCCGAGACTTGGCCATTGAAGATAAAACTGGTGCATAAAGTTGAAATTATAACCCAAACTCAGCACATTGCTCTTTCCCCACAGGTCATGCATATAGTAGGCTGCTTCGGCATTACCGAAAAAATATGGGACATTCTTCATCTTATCGTTATAGGTGAGGCTTGGTTTGCTGCTCTTTGTTGATGAGGCTTCGTAACGTTCCTTATCGCGCATATCCTGATAGGTGACATTACCTCCCAGCATAAATTTGTTTTTGTAATAGTATCTTATTTCTGCATCTATTCCTTTGTTTTGTACTTTTCCATGGTTGATGTATTCGCCGTTTCCGTAACGCTGCTCAACCAAACGCATAATATAGTCTTTTGTATCGCGGTAATAAAGGTTGACATCTACGTAAAACGTGTGTTTGGTCAACTGCTTGTTCATGGTGACCCCGAGATTATAATTCATGGAATTTTCTCCTTTCAATGAAGAATTACCTCTTTCTGTTACTTCATCTCCGAAAAGTTCCGTATCGGTAGGCATCCTGTATGCTTTTTCCACGGATGCTTTAAATTGAATATCTTTCAGGAAATAAGTGGTAGCCAGCCCCATTCCTTTTGTCTTGAATGTTTTGGTTCTTTCTTCATATTTTGTATGTCCGGTTACTGTAGATACATCCACAGGACCAATGACCTTCTGGTAATAATATTTACCGAACAGATTGGTGTTCCACTTATCGTTGTGCCGGTATCGGTAAGATAACCCCAGTATGTCTTTGAGGTTTGCCCTCCGCATGGTGTCAAGAGTTGAACCTATTTCTGCCACGGCTACTTTGTCGTTATTTTTTCGTTCATATCCTGTAAGTACGTTATTAATGAAAAAAGTGTGTTTTTCATTGACAGCATAGCTCAGGTTGGTGGTAGATGAAAAATTGTCATTATAAAATTTCGCCAGAGAATATTGAGATTCTCCCAAGTGGTTCGTCTCAACATAGTCTCCAAGCCAGTTATATTTCCGGTTAGCCGTGTCGTAATTTCGATTGTAGTTTCGGTTATAGTTGGCGGTGAAACGCAAATTGAGGTCTTTTACAACCAAGTTCTTTTTTTCGTAAGTAAGCGACGGCAAAATCGTGCTTCCGGTTCTGTAACGTTTACCATAAACTATTTTCATCTCATTGGCATGCTGGATGTCTGCATACTCTTTTCCTAACGTGATACCGAACAAAAGGCGGTCTGCCCACGATTTGTTTACAAATCCTATTTTAAGCATGATGGTTTCGTTGTGATACGTATCATGGAAGCGTTTTACCCAATGTTCTTTGGTCGGGTCCATAACACTTGTTTTCAGATCCAGTATGGGAGCCTTCACTTTGTAGCTGTTGTCGGAATAATTTTGGAAGGCGTTGAGCTGAACGGTAAATCCGGATTTGGTGGTATGTCCGAGGCTGACATTGGATTTATGTGTATTGAAAGATCCATAGGAATAGGAAGCATCTAAAAAAGTATTGGAAGTTTGATTCGTTACGATATTAATGGCGCCTCCTATGGCGTCTGCTCCGAATTCAATGGGTACTACTCCTTTGTATACTTCTATGCGGCTGGCAACCCCTACGGGTATATTGTTTAACTGAAAGGCTGAGCCAAAGCCCGCCATAGGCACACCGTCCATAAACAACTTGATATGTCTGCCTGTAAATCCGTTAAGAGAAATAGACATATTGGAACCGACACCGCCCGTTTCCCTGATCTTCACACCTGATGCCTTATCCAGCATATGTCCTAGATCCAATGTTGAATTATACAGGGATTTTGCATCCAGAGCAACTACATTGTATGCGGATTCCCGTACTTCCTGAATTGCCGATTTACCTACTACGATTACCTCTTCGAGTTCTTTGGGTGAATTCTCGCTTAATTCTATATTTAATTTTTTGTTTTCTTCCTCTTTAAGTTCAATGGCAAATGTTCGTCTTTTATACCCCTGTCCGCCACTGGTTATATTATATTTACCCGGAGGAAGAGCCAAAACATATTTGCCCTCAGCATCCGTTTCGGTGGAATATGTGGTATTTTCAATGTAGACCGCTATGTTCTGCAATGGAGCATCCTTTGAAGTCACAACTCCCGACAGCTGAGAATTATTCTGCTGTGAAAGTAATGTCATTGAAATTAATGAAAAAATAATTGTATAAAACCCATTTATCTTCATAATAAAAATTTTAAACGTCCGTGTTGTTCAATTTAGACTAAATATAATTAACTTTGCAAAAATATGTTTCTCTCATTTTGAGATATAGTGAATTCGGAATTATAAATATTAAAAAAGGGATTATGCACATCAAATCATCAATAAAAGAGATCAATGAGACGATACTGGAGCTTGATATTCCGGATGAACCAAACCCTGATACAGGCCTGAATATCACAAACATATGTGAATACAGCGATGATACGGCCGATATAAATTGCAGAGTTCAATATACTTCCGGATTGTGTATTATTGAAACGGATTTTTACATACGGAAACCTATTACCGATATTTTCACGGTAATGGGCGATTATATTTGCCTGCCGCTTCTCGTTACGGGTGAATCGCGGATTATAACAGAACAGAACGACATTGATAAAGGTTTGATTCAGCTATTTTATCAAAAACAGACCCACATGGAGATAAAAATGCAGGGGAATGAGGAAAGAGTGAGTTATCTGGCAATCATTTTTTCACGGAATTTTTATACGGAATTACTCTCCGGTGAAAAATGGGCAAACAAAGACGATCTGTATACTTCCGTGAAAAACGGGGACTTTATTTCTTACTGTGAAAAACGAATTCCCGTAAACTATTCTATCTATCAGATATTGCAGGAAATTAAAAGTAATTCCTACGAGGGCATTTATAAGAAATATTTTATTGAAACCAAATTACGTGAACTTTTCTTTGTTATTCACGTGTCGTATGTTTTAAAATCAAACTCATATCCCGGCATAAAACCCGATGTGATACAAAAGCTTGAAAAGGCAAAGGGTTATTTGGGGCTGCACTTTAATGAGTCGCCCACCATCAAGCAATTGTCCAGAATCGTTTTTTTAAATGAATTTAAACTAAAAAGCGGTTTTAAACTTTTATTCGGCTCAACCATACACGAATATGTGATCCGTTTGCGCATGAAAAAAGCAAAAGAAATGTTACTGAAGAACTATAGCGTGAATGAAATTTCAGCTTACTTAGGCTATAAAAGTACTTCTCATTTTATTGGAGCATTTAAAAAATATTATGGAGAAACACCTAAACGATACCTGCTTACCTGTTTCCGATAGAAACGTGCAAAACTAATCATCCAATAATAAATGCAGGTATTTTTTACTCTCTTTCGAAATTTTAAAACGATCGTCTAAACGGAATCCCACCAGCCATATGATCGCACCTGAACAATCACAGAGAACCAAAACCTTTTCCTTTTCATAGTTAGATATTTTCTCATCTTTCAGGAATTTACTTACTTTCTTTTTTCCTTTTCCGTTAACCGGATAGAACACATCTCCCTCTTTCCAGTTACGTAAAACAAGAGGCAAGGAAACTTTGTCATAATCAACAACTTCTCCTTTTTCTTTTAAGCCTCCGTCCGAAGGAAGAAGTTTTAATTCAACCGGTTTTTTAATCTCAAAAGGAATGGAATCAATCCCAATGGAAACTTCTTCTTTTTCAACATCGGAAATTTCCCCTACAAGCAATCTTCCCCTGTCTGCCCATATTTTGTGTGTTTTAGATTCAAAAACAGTACCTGTCTGTGCATTTATTAGGTTTTGACAATCCTGTTTGTGTGTGAATCCATACTCTGAAAGAAAATTATACGCTAAAACAAACTCTGCTTTTTTTAACTTTTCCAATGAAAAAGCCGTAATCTTTTCTTTCCGGAAAATTTGCGCCTCCGTTTTCAGTTCCTGAGTTTTTTCTTCTATAAACTGTTGAGCTTCCCCGATGATCTTCATACTTTTTTCCGCCTGATGAAGAAATACCGGATTTATTCCTTCCAATTCGGGAATAATCTTATGGCGGATCTTGTTCCGTAAGTAATCCAATGTTTGATTGGTTTGATCTTCTCTCCATCCGATCTTGTTTTCTATGGCAAAATCCATAATTTCTCTTCGGGAAAAGCACAACAACGGACGTAAAACAGCGTTATTTTCTTCCTGCATCCCTGCCAGCCCTTTCAATCCCGAGCCTCTAAGTAAATTGATGAAAAAAGTCTCTATATTATCATTAAGATGATGTGCCGTTACCAGATAATCAAACTGATAATCGTCAAGAAGCTCTTTAAAATAATTATATCTGAGATCTCTGGCAAGCATTTCCACCGATTCCCTGTTTTTTTTGAGTTGTAAGGTATCAAATGTCTTAACAAAAAACTTTATGTCATATTTCTTACAATATTCATGAACCAGTTGTTCATCCAAAGACGATTCCTCTCCCCTGAGCTGAAAATTACAATGCGCCACACTGAAAATATAGGGTGAATGAAGAAACAAATGAAGCAGCACCATACTGTCTACTCCTCCGCTGATTGCCAGCAGATATTTTTTTTCCGCATCCAGATTATGTAACGCTTCTGCTAATTTCATATTTTTATTTCCTCTTTAATGCATCCTGTTTTCAGCATTCTACGAACAAAGATAAATGAAATTCGTCATGTCTGATACTTTTTATGCGCAATCTTTACAGCTTTTCTCAAACGGTTCCGTTTCGGTACAGGCTGATGAAAGAAATTCCTCCATGAATAAAGACCGAAAAAAAGAATTCGATTCTTTTTTTAAATTGCAGGTAATTTCAAAGGCTGGTTTTGAAACACTTATAGAGTTGATTCATAATGAAATCCATCCTAAGGGACAAATGTCGTGAAATAAACGTGAAATCGTTTTTATGCCTTCCCTGATTTCTATTGTTCGAATATTATCATGAATAATACAAAAAAACTCGTATAACTTCCCCTGAATTTTGAAAGATAGACTATTTTTGTAATCTGAAATTCTAAAAATATTCCGGGATTTCTAAAATACAATTAATACTCGTTTTTATGTACAGAACAAATACTTGCGGAGAGCTTAACGAATCGAATATTGGTCAGACCGTAACTCTTAGTGGATGGATACAAACCATTAGAGATAAAGGCTTTATGATTTGGATAGATTTACGCGACCGATACGGAATCACACAACTGGTCTTTGATGAACAACGCACCGACAAAAGTCTTCTTGAACAAACAAAAAAACTGGGAAGAGAATTTGTAATTCAGGCTACCGGACAAGTAATTGAACGTGCCAGTAAAAATCCCAATATTCCAACCGGAAATATTGAAATTTTAGTAGAAAAACTAACGATTTTAAATTCTTCATTAGTTCCTCCTTTCACCATTGAAGACGAAACCGACGGAGGAGAAGAATTGCGGATGAAATACCGGTATCTGGACATACGAAGAAATCCGGTAAAAGAAAAATTGATCTTTCGAAGCAAAGTTGCCCGTTTGGTAAGAAACTATTTATCTGATCTGGGTTTTATTGAAACGGAGACTCCGGTACTGATCAAATCCACTCCTGAAGGCGCCCGGGATTTTGTGGTTCCATCACGAATGAATCCGGGACAGTTTTATGCGCTCCCTCAGTCTCCCCAGACATTTAAACAGCTTCTGATGGTTGCCGGACTGGACAAATATTTCCAGATAGTAAAATGTTTCCGAGATGAAGACCTGCGGGCAGACCGCCAACCGGAATTTACCCAGATAGATTGTGAAATGTCCTTTGTAGAGCAGGAAGACGTTTTGAATACTTTCGAAGGATTAATAAAATATTTACTAAAAGAAACCCGGTCTCTGAATTTTGATAAATTTCCGAGAATGACCTATGCCGAAGCCATGCGCAGATACGGAAACGACAAACCCGACACCCGTTTTGGCATGGAGTTCGTCGAATTAAATGACGAATTGCAAAACAGCGGATTTAAAGTGTTTGACGATGCAGAACTGGTAGTAGGAATTAACGTAGAAGGATGCGCTCATTATACCCGAAAACAGGTAGACGAATTAACCGACTGGGTCAAACGTCCGCAAATAGGCGCTTCCGGTTTGGTCTATGTCCGATATAATGAAGACGGAAGCATTAAATCCTCTGTAGATAAATTTTATTCGGAAGAAAAATTGCAGGCGGTTATCAAAAAAGCTCAGGCAAAGCCCGGGGATCTACTCCTCATACTGTCGGGAGCAGCCAACAAGGTAAGACCTCAACTCAGTGCTTTACGAATGGAATTGGCTGAACGTCTCGGATTGCGAAATCCTGAAGTTTTCGCTCCTTTATGGGTAATTGATTTTCCTTTACTGGAATGGAGTGAAGAAGACAACCGATACGCAGCGATGCATCATCCGTTTACCTCTCCCAAACCGGAAGATATTTCCTTACTGGAAACCGATCCCGGAAAAGCAAGAGCGAATGCCTATGATTTGGTATTAAACGGAAATGAAATTGGGGGAGGATCTGTCCGCATCTACGACAAAGACCTTCAGGCTTTGATGTTCAAACTATTAGGTTTTTCTCAGGAAGATGCCGAAGCCCAATTCGGCTTTCTGATGAATGCCTTTAAATACGGAGCGCCACCCCACGCAGGAATAGCTTTTGGGTTTGATCGTCTGGTTGCCATTTTAGGAGGACAGGAAGTCATCCGTGATTATATTGCTTTCCCTAAAAACAATTCCGGAAGAGATGTTATGATCGATTCCCCCGCTCCTGTTCATCAGAAACAATTAGATGAATTAAGGATCAATGTGGCGAAAGAATGATTAATACGATTTGCTATAAACAAAAAAAACAAAATCCCTGAGTTTCAAGGATTTTGCTCTACAAACTAATAAAATAAAACCAATTTATGTGAATACACAGAAATGAAAAAAATTTACTTTTAGTTATATTCAAACCAAGTAACAGAATTTTTTCATTTAACACTTTCCAAAGGTATATTTTTTGCTTAAAAATAGTCATAGATACGTGTATGATTTTGGTCATATTTACTGCAAAGTTTATAAAAAGCAATTAGAGCCTGTTTAAATTTTATTCAAATATTTATTTTAGGTTCTAATTATATTTTGCATTCTTTTTAAGCTCTTTTGAGCGTCTTTTTCACTTTTTATTCTTGATTTAGCCCGCTAAATCTTCTAATAAAAAGCAAAAAATCCATCTCAAAAATAGCAATAAAAAATAATCGCAATAAAATTTAAACAGGCTCTTAAAGTGAATACAAATATCATT
>JAISMV010000093.1 GCA_031276535.1 Flavobacteriaceae bacterium | reverse complement strand
GGAGCCGTTTGAATCCCTAAATGATTCAAATTCCCTGTAGCGGAACGCAATCCATTGCTGATGTCTCGTACAGACTGACTCTTGGCAAATTGACAAAACAGCATCGCTACCAAGTGAGTCCAACTATTATAGCCTTTTTGATGTTTATCGCTCTAGTACTTTTTTACTAATTTGTTGAAAACGGAACGGTCTATTTTGGATACGATCTGAGAAAATAATGTTATCTTTGTCATAAGAGGAATTGTTTTGTTTGGCAACCTCTAAGATACTTAGAGTTACTTAACTTATTCCTCTTTTTTGTTTTTATTTAGGACAGTAGTGTTCTAAAAGGAATTTAATTAAAGTTTTATTATTTTTGGTTTTAGAAAATGTATTTTTTCTGATGCATAAATAGAAATATATTTACAACAGTTATTAGAACAAATAGATGAAAGGACTTATCAAGTTTTATCACCCTGATGAAACCCTGGAATACCACATCAGGAAATGCTTTTGTAAAGTGGTTTTTCTTAATAATAAAACCACTTTGGTTGTTGAAATAGAATCAGATGATGACTTAGATCATGTAGAAGAGGATTCCTATCAAAATGAGTATCCTCAGGTGTCTTTTTCTATTGAGGATTTTGAAATCCCGGTAAAAACCGTTCAGCAATTATCCGGAAAATCCTTCCAAATCCCTGCTTTTGAAGAAAAAGAGAACGAAAACGGAGATACGGAAGAGGTGTATTACACTAATTTGAATATCAATGACGAAGAAGATTTGGAAACGAACGACAACGAATTAAAATTCGGAAAAGATGAAAAAGGAAATCTAAAACTTATTTGGCAGGGATATTGCAATGATTTTATAAGTCAGGAAGAACCTCTACGCTTTAAAGTATCCTGTTCTTTCACTCAGGATGCGCTGGAAGTTGATGATTAATGATTAATTATAAAAATTCATAATGAAAAAATTACTATTTATACTTTCTTTTCTAGGAATTATCTCATTTACCAATGCTCAGGTTTTCACCGGAGCAAACGATCAAAAGTTGCAATTTGGAATTAGCGCCTTTGGGTATGGAACCGGAATTACCGGATCCTATGATTATGGATTAGCGGACTGGTTCTCTATCGGTGCGGGAGCAGACCTTTATTGGAGTGACGATTACGACAACTTTTTTATCTTTGGAAGAGCAAACTTCCACTTGGGAAATGTATTGGATCTACCCGATAACATGGATCTATATCCGGGACTGAACGTAGGAGGAAGAAACGGAGGTCTGGGAATCGGCGCACATTTGGGGTACCGTTACTTTTTTAGTGACAAATTTGGCGCTTTTGTCGAAATAGGCAACCATGGCTCTTTAGGGATCAGTATCGCCTTATTTTAACACAAAAAATTTAAGTGCCGAAAATAAGCCGGTAAATTTATTCCGCAGCGGGTTTGACAAATACAAAGTGAGAAATTCGTTAAAAAGTCGAACCGGATCAAAAAACAACGCGGCAAATATTTTTAAAATAGGAGGTTGCCCTAAAGCCGGCAACCTCTTTTTATCTTTTAAGGAAATTTAGGAAACTGTTTGAAGTCGGGCTTTCTTTTTTCCAGAAAAGCTTTTTTTCCTTCCTGAGCCTCATCCATCAGATAATACATTAAAGTGGCATCTCCTGCCAGTTGCATTAATCCGTGCTGCCCGTCCAGTTCCGCATTTAAACAACGTTTGATCATACGCAGGGCTAACGGGCTTCGTTCCTGCATGATCCGGCACCATTCAATAGTAGCTTCTTCCAGCTGCTCCAAAGGAACCACCTTATTTACCATACCCATATCCAGAGCTTCCTTCGCTGTATATTGTTGACAAAGGAACCAGATTTCCCTCGCTTTTTTTTGACCTACACTTCTGGCTAAATACGAAGAACCAAATCCCCCGTCGAAACTGCCCACTTTAGGTCCGGTTTGTCCGAATTTCGCATTTTCGGAAGCGATGGTTAAATCACAAACCACATGCAATACATGTCCTCCTCCGATAGCATATCCATTTACCATAGCTATTACAGGTTTAGGAATTTCACGTATTCTTTTGTGTAAGTCCAAAACATTTAAACGAGGAATTCCGTCTTCCCCCACATAGCCTCCGACCCCTTTAACGTTTTGGTCGCCGCCACTGCAAAAGGCTTTATCACCTGCTCCGGTTAAAATAATCACATCAATTTCCGGATGTTCACGACAATACTCCATTGCCTCCAGCATCTGAAAATTGGTTTCCGGACGGAAAGCATTGTACACTTTCGGGCGGTTGATGGTTATTTTTGCAATTCCCTCCCAATATTCAAATAAAATATCAGAATATTCTTTTATAGTCTGCCAGTCTCTAGCCATTGTATTTTTATTTTTTTATTACGTTTCCAAAATTAGGGATTTTGTTTGTAATTTTTTATTTGTGATGGATATTGGTATATTTGAAGATGAAAATCAGGTGCTTTAGAGCCTGTTTAAATTTTATTGCGATTATTTTTTATTGCTATTTTTGAGATGGATTTTTTGCTTTTTATTTGAAGATTTAGCGGGCTAAATCAAAAAGAAAAAGTGAAAAAGACGCT
>JAISMV010000078.1 GCA_031276535.1 Flavobacteriaceae bacterium | reverse complement strand
ATATACTGAAGAATACGGAGACAATTCAATACATAAAATAGTAACCTTATCTGATGATACTTTTGAATATGAAGAACCAATACCAGAGAAACACGCTATATATTTTGAACCAAATGCCGTTAAGTTTCGGCATACTTATAAAAGATACTAATTTAAAGAATTAAGAATAAAATTATAAGAGGCTGACCAGTCAGCCTCTTTAGATACGGAAAACAACTTAAAAATACTCTTATTCCGTCTTCCACTCTACTTTTCGTGAGAAAAACATCAGTAAAGTCAGAATAATAAATAATCCTATACTTCCTGCCAACAAAGCCAGCTCGTCTAACTGAATGATCACAAAAATATAGGAGTATAAAAGAACTAATACGGCGAAAACTATTCCCATAATTTTTGTTTTCTTTACAATTCCCTTAATAAACCAGCAAATAAGAAGTACCGTAGCTGTAGCAGAAATAATATAAGAATTATTGAATCCTATATGTTCTGAAATAGAAAGAAGTAAAAGGTAAAAAACACTTAAAGCAAATCCTACCAATACGTATTGTACAGGATGTATTTTAAGCTTATTTATAATTTCAATAAAGAAAAAGGTGACAAAGGTTAAACCGATAAATAATATGGCATATTTAGCTACCCTGTTTGTTTTTCCATATTCATTATGGGATTGTAAAATTTGAACACCGAATTTACTTTTCCCAAAATCCTTTGGATTATTCCATATCTGATTTGCTCCCTTAGACGGTACTTTCCACACAATAGTTCTGTTTTCCGATAAAGAGTCTGATGAATTCGGAAGAAAAGCCCCATCAAACCGTAAGTCTCTAATGCCAGTAGTAATCTTTATATTCGTTTTTTTAGAAACCGGTAAGAAGTTTAATTCTCCTACTCCGTTCAATGAAACAGGAAATGTAATCTGTATATTCGAATTCTCCGAAAGAGAAATGGGAACTGTTAATTCTTCTACTAATTTAGACTCTGCGACCTCACGAGTTGAAGAACCTTCCATGATTTTCCCTACATCCATCATTTTTCCAACTTTAGCCGGGTGAGAAACACCATTAACAGAAAAGTTGATCCCTTCATCCAGACCAGTAATCTCACTCACACCAAATACCAGTTCTGCCTGGTCCCACAAATAATTCTTTGTAGATCCTAACCGGGAAAAAATATCCCTATTAAATCGGGCTTCCAGATTCAAATCCGTATGATATAGCACCACTTTATAAATACCTCTTTTTTTATATATCGGATTTATAGTTCCTTTTACTTTCAACTCCTCCGGAGAAATGTAAACATAATTTACATCTTTATTCTGGGGATAAGGAATTTTCAGAAACGGACCATATAAAGTCTGGTTCCCTCCAAACAGACTTCCTATTTCCTTTACTGTGTTTTGTTGACGTTCTGCTCTTTCGGATATTAGTCCCATAATAAAAGGAACCGGTATCAGCATCACTAAAATTAATACAATGACCATAGCTCCCTTCACGAGAATATTTTCCCGGATTTTTTCTTTTGATACCAGATTCTTAGCTGGTTGAACTCTTGAAGACGTAGTTCCCTGCTCTGATTTAGAAGATTGATTTTCTTGATTTTCCATTTTATTTATTATTTATTATTTTAAAAGTACTTTGAATTACAAAGTTTATTTGCAAAAAAAAATTATTTCATTTGTCTGATGATTTTTTCCAATGCTTCCAGATGTTCCTGAAAGGCCTGTTTCCCTTTTTTAGTGATACTGTAAGTTGTATTTGTTTTTCTTCCTATGAAACCTTTTTTTACCGTTATATATTCATTATCTTCCAGTGTTTTAAAGTGAGAGGCTAAGTTCCCGTCCGTAAGTTGTAAAAGTTCTTTTAAGTCATTAAAAGCCAGCTTGTCATTTACTGACAGGGCGCTCATAATTCCTACACGGAAGCGGTTATCAAATATTTTATTTAGATTATGTATGTTTATGGGCTTCATTCCCTTTCTCCTATTTCTCTTGTTTTTGTATCGTATTTATTTTTCATAATAATCCCGTAAATAATATGTAAAAAACCAAATCCAATCACCCAGAATATCACGGAATATTGCAATAAAAATAAAGCTAAAATTCCCAATACTATTTCAAATAATGCCAATTTCCTAACCTCATCCAAAGTATCTCTGGCTATTACCAGTAAAGAAAGTCCATAAAAAATCAATGTACACGGAGCCATCAGTATTATCATATCATATTTGATTAGAGCCAGACAAATAAAACCTCCTGTAATCAGCGGTATGGAGAAATTAACTACCATTCTTCTGAAAATATGATTAACAAACGGAATTCCTTCTTTCTTAGCCTTTCTCATTGAAAAAAAGAACCCTCCGGAAATCGCTATTATAAAGGTCGTAATTGCTGTTATTAACAATTTTAGTGTTAACAATCTTTCACTTACATCAGTATAATCCCGATATGTTCTTCCTTTTGTATAATCATAGGTACCTGACTGATTTACAAAATAAATTACTAATAAACCTGAAATAATTCCGCAAGTACCTACCCATATTCCGCTCCACCCGCTCAAACTAAGAAACCGGGAAGATTTTTGCATATATGCTTTTATTTCCTGTATACTTTCTAATGGATTTAAATTTTCATTCATAAATAAAGTACTTTGAAATGCAAAGTTATTTTTTATTTTTTTATAATCCAACTATTTTTTTATATAATCCTAAAATTTCCATTTAGGCATTAATTCATTAAAAAAGTACTTATTTTTGACGAGTTAATATGTTATATCTTCCTAATTATAAATTAATTAGTCTCTAATGGACATCTTGGGATTATTTATCAAAAATCCCATTTCAAAACTTAACTATATGAATATCAATATCTTTTAGTTTCTATTGTATACTTATAAGTTTTTCAATTTATTTTCGAGGATAGCTATTTTTTCTAAAGAATCCGCTTGTTTTTTCTTTTCTAAAGCCACGACTTTTTCAGGGGCTCCGTTTACAAATTTTTCATTGGAAAGCTTGGCATTTATGCTTTTCAAAAAGCCCAAAAGATATTGTATTTCTTCCTGAATTTTAGCTTTTTCCGTTTCCGGATCGATAGTTTGCGAGAAAGGAATGGCAAATTCCGTTTTTCCTATCAAAAAACTATGAGTGGGCTTGTCGGTATCCTGATTGAAAATAACTTCAGAGATATTTGCCAGTTTTATGATCGTTTCTTTATTTGGCAGTTTGTCTTTTGATTTTACAATTAATTCTACAGGTTCTTTAGGCGATATTCCTTTTTCCGAACGGAAATTTCTTACTCCGGTAATGATTTCCTTAGTTTTTTCGAAATCGGAAATAACTTTTTCGTCAAAGGATGCAAGGGTAGGGTAGGAGGCTGCAATAAGGCTTTCTTCCGGTTTCCGTTCTTTACTGTTTTGCCAGATTTCTTCAGAGATAAAAGGCATATAAGGATGCAGCAGTTTCAAAAGGTCTTCCAAAATGGAGAGAGTTTGATGGTAAGTTTCAGCATCAATTTTTTCACCGTAAGGCGGTTTTATTATTTCCAGATACCAAGAACAATAATCGTCCCAAATTAGCTTATATATAGACATTAAAGCATCGGAAATGCGATATTTTTCAAAATCTTTATCGATTTGAGAGATCGTTTTTACGATTTGGTTTTTAATCCAGAGGATCGCTTCCGTATTTTCGGGAGAAGTTTTTCTATTTTCGTCCGTATCCCATGATTTTACCAGCCGGAAAGAGTTCCAGATTTTATTGGCAAAGTTCCGCCCTTGCAGACACAGGTCTTCATCGAATAGTAAATCGTTTCCTGCGGAGGAACTCAACAGGATCCCTACCCGTACACCATCGGCTCCGTATTTTTCAATAAGCTTCAACGGATCGGGAGAATTACCCAAAGATTTGGACATCTTTCGTCTTAGCTTGTCGCGCACGATTCCGGTAAAGTATACATTGGAAAAGGGTTTCTCGTTTCGGAAGGCATATCCGGCGATAACCATTCGGGCAACCCAGAAGAAAATAATATCCGGTGCGGTTACCAGATCCTGTGTAGGATAATAGTAATTAATTTCAGGATTGTCGGGTTCGTTGATGCCGTTGAAAACAGCTATAGGCCATAGCCATGAGGAGAACCAGGTATCGAGTACGTCCTCTTCCTGTCGCAGGGTTTCGGCTGTAATGGACGGATTTTTCTTTCGTGCCAGTTGCAAAGCTTCTTCTTTTGTTTCGGCAACGACAAAATCGTTTTCTCCGTTTCCGTAGTAATAAGCCGGAATGCGATGTCCCCACCAAAGCTGGCGGGAGATGTTCCAGTCGTGAATATCTTCCAACCAGTGTTTATACGTGTTCTTGAATTTTTCAGGATAGAGTTTTAATTCGTCGTTCATGACGGTTTCCAAAGCAGGGCGGGCAAAGTCTTCCATTTTCATAAACCATTGAACGGATATTTTAGGTTCGATTATTGCTCCGGTTCTTTCCGAGGTTCCTACTTTGTTCACATAGTCTTCCTCTTTTTCGAGAAGTTCTGATTCTTTGAGTTCTCTGACGATTTCTTTACGAACGATAAATCGGTCTTTTCCCTGATAATGGAGTCCCTGTTCGTTTAGAGTAGCGTCATCGTTGAATATGTTTATGGAATCCAGATTGTATTTTTCACCCAGATTATAGTCGTTTACATCGTTTGCAGGAGTTACTTTCAGTACGCCGGTTCCGAAATCTATATCTACGTATTCATCTTCAATAACGGGAACTTCTCTTCCTACGATGGGAACAATTACTTTTTTCCCTTTCAGGAAAGAGTATCTTTCATCGTTGGGATTGACACAAACGGCAGTATCCCCGAAGATAGTCTCCGGACGGGTAGTGGCTATGACAATATGCTTGTTTTCTCCGGCGATTTTATATCGCAGATAGTATAGTTTTCCGTTTTGCTCTTTGTAGATAACTTCTTCATCGGAAATATTGGTTTTTGCTTCCGGATCCCAGTTGATCATTTTATATCCTTTGTAGATGTAGTTGCGATTGTATAAGTCTACAAAACATTTGATTACGGAATTGTATAGATCTTCGTCTAGGGTAAATTTAGTTCGATCCCAATCACAGGAACATCCCAGTTTTTTTAGTTGTTCCAATATAATTCCTCCGTGTTTGTGAGTCCATTCCCAGGCGTGTTCCAGGAATTTCTCTCTTCCTATATCGAATTTGCTTACGCCCTCTTCTTTTAATTTGTTTACCACTTTGGCTTCCGTAGCTATGGAGGCATGGTCTGTTCCGGGAATCCAGCAGGCATTGTAACCTAACATTCTCGCACGTCTGATCAATACGTCCTGAATGGTATTGTTGAGCATATGTCCCATATGCAGGACTCCGGTCACATTGGGTGGAGGAATAACGATGGTGTAAGGTTTTTTCTCATTCGGCTCGGAATGAAAAAACTTGTTTTCCAACCAAAATTGATACCATTTAGATTCTATATCTTTAGGAGAATATTTTGCTGCAATTTCTGACATGTGTTTAGCTATTTTTGGAATATGCAAAGGTAGTATTTTGGGTTGTTTCAGGAAAGATAATTGATTAAAAAAT
>JAISMV010000129.1 GCA_031276535.1 Flavobacteriaceae bacterium | reverse complement strand
TAATGGTATTTTAAAATACGTGGTCCTAAAAATTTATCATTCCCTTGGAGATCTTGAACTTCATATCCTTCTACAGCAACATAGAGGTATTTACCGTTAGCAGTTATACTGGTTACATTTCTTGTTCCGTGACTTTTAGAGATAGGAAGTTTATAGGTGTAAGCAGGAAAATGTAAAATCAAATCAGGTTTTCCTTCCTTAACATCTTTCCAAGTACCTACAGATTTAAATTTCTCAGTATAAGCATCCGCTTTTCTATATGAAAAAGTACCGGGTTGTATAGTACCGGGATCAGAAGTCATAACATGATACTTTTGGGCTAACCAGATATTATTGTTCTTATCGGCTATAACCTGTTGCACATTGCGGGTTCCGATTCCATCATTCTCCAGAAAAGGAATTCCCTGAGCATTTCGATCCGGTGACAGGTGTTGAATGCTTAAAGTTGTAGTATTAATACGTTCTACTCCTCCGTAAACGTTGTAAAGATTTTGAGTTCCCGAATGAGCCACCCAAATATTTCCCGACTCATCTCCTGCCATAGAGTTGATCGTAAGTTCCGATATATTACTTTCAGCAGGAAAATTCTGATGGGTAAATTCGGTTTGATTTTTTTCTTTGTCTAAGATAAAAATACCATTTTTATCTGTACCTGCCCATATTCTGTTTTTATTGTCAACAGCGATGGTTGTATAAGCCCTACCGTCATCATAATTAGTTACGATAGGTATTTCCTGAGCATAAGCCTGATAGAATAAAAGGATCAAAAAAAAGAACTTGTTTTTCATATTACATATTTAAGATTATTGGTTTTTATTTTATTATTATATTAGATGAACGTCCGGTATTTTTTTAAAGAATAGGGATACACGAAGGGTTAAAGAGCACCTAAAATTAATACTTAAATGCTTATCAACTTAAATATTTCATGCTTTAAAACATAAAAACTTTAAATAATTTTTCCGTATCTGTTGCATTAGCTCATATCTTTATACCAAAAAAACACTTTGCAAATATACACAAATAATAATAACAATTCTTACGATTCTGTTAAGAAGCTCTTAATCCCACTCTGAGCCTCGGTTAAAAATCAAAAAACCGATTTCTAAAAATATCCCACGTTTACCTTTTTCAAAAAAGTAAAAATTTGCATTTCAAATAATAAATATCTATTTTTGCAGGCTATAAACACATCCTGAATATGTCAGTTAAACGAAAAGGAAAGCAAGATTTTAAAACAAAAGAAATTTTAGATACTCTGAATACTTCTGCTGTTGGTGGTGAAAAATTTTTACAAAAATATGCCAAACCTATAGGAATTTTCTTTGGTGTGGTAATTATAGCCGTCTTAGGATATGTAATTTACGATAGTTATGTTGTCACTCCTAAAAATATAGAAGCTTCCGATCTGATGGTTGATGCGGAAAATTCATATGCAGAAGGAAAAACCGATCAGGCTCTCGGAGGAAAAGCCAGCGGGATTTCCGGATTTGTTGACATAGCGGAAGAATATAGCAGTACAAAAGTCGGTAAGTTGGCGTATTTATATGCCGGAGTAACCGAATTTAAAAACGGAAATTACCAAAAAGCTTTGGAACATTTTCAAAACTTTGATTCCCCGGATAAAGACCTGAAAGCGGTGAAATACGGAGCCATAGCCGATACGTATGTGGAACTGAGTAATGAGGAAGAAGCCTTAAATTACCTGGAAAAAGCAGCCAAAGAAAGCACGAATGCCGCTACTGCATATCAATTTAATAGAAAAGCCGGTTTGTTGGCAATATCTTTAAACCAAAACGAAAAAGCCTTAGAGTTTTTCCAAACCATTCAGGATAAATATCCGGATGTAAGCCAAAGCGGAGAAGTAGAAGCATATATCGAAAGGCTGAAATACGCAACCGGAAAACAATAATGGCAACGACCAACCTGTCTGCATACGATAAAAACCAATTACCCGATGCCGAAGTTTATCGTTTCGGTATCGTTGTTTCCGACTGGAATTCACAAGTTACCCATAACATGCACAAAGGCGCTGTAGATACTCTTTTGGATTTAGGCGCAAAGAAATCCAACATTGACTCTGTTTTTGTTCCCGGATCCGTAGAATTAGTATATGCCGCCACCCGACTTTGCAAAAAAAATAACTACGACGCCGTGATTGTCATCGGATGCGTGATTCGTGGAGAAACCGCCCATTTCGATTATGTGTGTAAAACGGTAACTGACGGCGTAACGTATTTAAATACTCAGACAGATACTCCCGTAGTCTTTTGTGTCCTTACGGACGACAATCTACAGCAGTCTTTAGACCGAAGCGGAGGAAAACTGGGAAACAAAGGAATCGAAGCCGGTGTAGTTGCAGTAAGAATGGCGGAATTGAAAAACAAATTTCGTAGCTGAAAAACTTTTTTAAAAGGTCTTTTTATTAAGCGCTTTAATTTCTTCTATGATCTTCTCAGCTCCTAGTTTTTTTGCTTTATCAGCCAATTCTTTCCCTTTAAACGTATGCTCCGCCACAGGAAAAACCTCATCAAACAGAACCTTTTTAGTCCCGTCTAAAGAAACAATTCCCGCTTTAAAATGGATTTCATCGTTTTTAATTTTTGCAATGGCTCCAATCGGGGCTGTACAACCTCCTTCCAGAACATTTAAAAATTCTCTTTCGATTTCTACGCAGATTTGAGTATCCTGATGGTTCAGGTTTGTCAGTATCTCCGTCAATTCGTGATGTTCCCGTAATGAGGTAACAGCCACCACTCCCTGTGCCGGTGCGGGAATAATAAAATCCAGAATCTCATATTGCAGGGGCAGTTCTAATCGTTTAATTCCGGCAAGGGAAAAAACAGTTCCATCAAAGTTTTCCGATTCTAATTTAGATAATCGGGTTTGTACATTTCCTCGTATGTCATCAAACCTGACATGAGGATATTTTGCTTTCCAGAAAGCCCTTCTACGTAAGCTTCCGGTTCCTATATACAAATCATCGAAAACTCCTTTTTGTGATTCTTTCTTAGGGTTTCTGATCAAAATGTCCGATTCATGATCCCGTTCCAATACGGCTGAAAGGACAATCTCCCGGGGTAAGACAGTGGGAACGTCTTTCAGACTATGTGCGGCTATGTCTATCTCATGATTCAACAGGGCAATATCCAGATCTTTTGTAAACACTCCCACGACGTTCATTTGATATAAAGGCTGTGTGAGATTTTTATCCCCCAAAGAAGTGACGGACACTATTTCTGTTGCATATCCCAGATTTCTCACCTTTTGTTCCACTTCCAGCGCCTGCCACATAGCCAGCGGGCTATTGCGGGTTCCGATACGAATAGTATTCATAGGATTCATTATGATTTTGAGACCTGAAGCTGGAACATTTCTTTAAATAACCCTATGGTATCTTCCGCCTTTTCAGGATTTTTGATAAGATAATCGGCAAGTCGGTTGGTTATTTTTTGTACTAAGCGATCCGAAAGTTCCGTTTCCTCTTCAGAAACATTTATTTGATCTTTTTTTAGTGTTTTTATCTGATATTCTTTTATTCTGTCCAAATCCGACTTGAATGCATGAATGATCGGGACATATTTTCGGTTTTCGTCCCAAACGGAAAATTCTTCCAGCATTTCTGCCACTACAGATTCTGCCTTGGGTATTTCCTTATTTCGTCGTTCAAAAGTATTATTAATAATTTTGGATAGATCGTCTACATTCAACACAGTTACATGCGGATATTCTTTCAACGCTACAGAGACATTTGCCGGTACGGACAGATCTATTAGCGTTATGGGCTTGCGGGTAACCAGATCTTCTTTATTGATAATGGGTTTTGAGGAACCTGTGGCAACGATAACAATATCGGATTCGTTAATCTGAGAATGCAGATCGGAATATGCTCGTACTTTCAGATTAAATATTTCCGCCAGTTCCTCTGCCTTGGAGATTGTACGGTTTAAAAGAGTTACATCCGGATCTTCTATATGCTTCAACAGATTTTCACAGGTGTTTTTTCCTATTTTACCCGTTCCCACCAATGTTATTCTCTTGTCGGAAAGTTGGGTAAAATTACTCAATATGTAATGAACAGCGGCATAGGACATGGAAGTTACTCCATTGCTTAACGCCGTTGTGCTTTTTATTTTTTTTGAAGTTTGAATTCCCGTATTTACCAATCTTTCTAAAAAAGCGTTGGTGGTATGATATTTTTTAAATCTTTTAAACCATGTTTTTACCTGAGATATTATTTCGAAATCGCCCAATATCTGGCTTTCTAATCCTGCAGAAACCCGTAAAAAGTGGGTTACAGCTTCATTTCCTTTATAAATAGTGATATATTTCTTAAATTCGTCGGGTGAAACTTTAATCTCCTGACAAAAGGCATTGATAACGGATTCTATATTTTCCGTTAGTGTATAAAGCTCTGTCCGGTTGCATGTGGAAAGTACAAAGATTTTAGTGTCCTGCAATAAATTGATCTTCACTGAAAAACTTTCAACCAGTTCCGGGAAAAAACTGAATTTTCCACGAATCTTGGTATCTGCCTTTTCATAGCTCAGACTTATGGTGTAAAATCTTTTGATATTATTGGACCGGACGCTTTTCATAGTTTTGTTGAGACAAATTTATCAATGACAAAACATAGAAAATACCTATATTTACAAAAAAATACCTGTGAAAGTAAATTTTTGTAAGTTTGGAACAGGTCTAAATAGGGTTTGTTATGATAAAAATCATGTGCTTTCGTTGTTTACATCAGTTTTTTAAGCGATCAGGATATGGATTTAAAAAATACCTTTAAAAGTAGAATCAGGGAAAATAAAATAGGAGCGGACATTTATCTTGCTCAGATTGATAATTATACCGTTTTGACCGATACGATTTCCAAACCGGTAGGGAAACGATTCGTACAGTTTTATTTTTGCACCAAAGGAGGGGCAACCTTTCATTTTGAGGGGAATGATTCTTTCCTGATGAAAGAAGGGAATTCTCTGCTTCTTTTTCAACCCGATATTGATGTTCCTATTAATATCAGCCTATCCAGAAAATCCAAACTGATCATTTTTGTAATAACTATTCAGAAGATTGAAGAAATTTTCTCCCGGAATAAAGAGAAACTCCCTTTCTTCACGGGAGAACCGTATAATACCGTATATCAGGAAAAACCGCTAAGCGTTCCCGAAAAATTAATCATCACCCAACTGGAGGACTATTCTTTGGAGCCGGAATTTGAAAATATGTATCTCACAGTAAAGCTCAATGAGCTGTTAATACAATATTTTTCGCGTCCGGATGATACTACGGGGGCTTCTGTTCCGATCAAAGATGAAAAATTTATCCGCCAGATTCAGGAAATAAAAGAACTGCTTTTGGATAATATCGCCTCCCCTCCTACACTGAAAGTTATTTCGGAAAAAATGAATCTGAGCGAATATAAAATTAAAGACGGATTTAAAAAACTTTATGGGAAAACCTTTTCCAACTTTATATTAGATACCAAACTGGAAATAGGCAGGGAAAAACTGGATCTGAAAGTAAAGCAGGTTCAGGAAATAGCTTATGATCTGGGGTATGAAAACCCCAGTCATTTTATTGAGGCGTTTAAGAAAAAATATGGTGTCACCCCTAAACAATGGATGATGAAATAAATCAACCCGCAGGACACCATTTTTCCAGCCTGAAATACATCCGAAACGGGGCAATCAATCTTCCGATTTTAACCGATTCCATTTAGAAAAATTTGTGATTTCATCCGAAATCAACTCTGGATGTAAATAACTTAAATATTAGTCATTCAACACTATAAATGTACTGCTTTTATTCTTTTTACCAGATGTTTCGCATTTACTGATGAAATCACCCAGCAACCTATTGATTATTCTAATCCGGGTTATAAATTAAATGTCATCAAAATCTACGTTTGTGTAATTGGAAACACCTGTGGGGTTTTGATTTTCTTTATTTTCTTCCGGTAATAAATGAAAATCGTCTCGATGTCTCTCCGAAATAACTTTTTCTCCGGTTTCTTTTATAATAAAAGAGGTGGTTTCTTCCAGAATATCTTTAAAGTTTTTAAAATCTTCTTTGTATAAATAGATTTTAAATTTTTTAAAACCTGACGCTCCTTCCTCTGAAACATTCTTTTTACTTTCAGTAATAGTTAGGTAGTAATCTCCTGCTTTAGTTTCTCTTACATCAAAAAAATAGGTTCTTTTTCCGGCTCTTAATACTTTAGAGAAAATTTCACTTTCTTTCTTCTCTATATTTTCAAAATCATTCATCTTATTTATGTTTTAGTTTCTTTTTATAAACAGGTTAAAACAGTCATATTTTACTTTAAGTGCAGCAAAAGTATAAAAATACCTGCATAATTACAATTGTTTTTTTATGATAGTTTTTCGGATATTTGTTTTTTATATAATTCGGAATAGAATCCGCCTGTAGAAAGCAATTCTTTATGCGTACCCGTTTCTGTTAACTTTCCTTGTTCCAAAACGATGATTTTATTCGAATTCTTAGCTGCCGATACTCTGTGGGTAATTATTATTGTAGTTTTAACATCAATATCATTTTCTATATTAGTTAATATTTTTTCTTCCGTTTCCGTATCCACTGCAGACAGGCTGTCATCGAACAAAAATATGGCAGGGTTCTTAATTAATGCCCGGGAAATTGAAATTCGTTGTTTCTGTCCTCCGGAAAGCGTCACACCTCTTTCTCCTACCTCTGTACGGTACTGTTCCTTAAATTCCATGATACTGGAATGGATTTCCGCCTTTTTAGCATATTTTTTGACCTGTTCTAACGTGGGGTTTTCTATCCCATAGGCAATATTGTTGAATATTGTATCCGAAAATAAAAAACTTTCTTGGGGAACATATCCGATTTCTTTTCGGATCAATTCCAGATTATGTTCCTGCAAAGGTTTGTCATCAATATAGATGATGCCCGAATCGGGTTCTATTAAACGTTCTAATAATAAGGCTACGGTAGATTTTCCGGAGCCTGTTTTCCCCATGAGCGCAACCGTTTCTCCGGGGTTTATTTCAAAAGATATATTCTCCAGAGCTTTGATTCCTGTGTTAGGATAGGTATAACTTACATTTTCAAAACGGATTTTTCCTTTTATAGGATAGTTTTCCGAATTGGTGTTTTTGATTTCTTCTTTAACCGTAAGAAAATCATTAATTCTTTCCATAGAAGCCTCCGCTCTTCGGGTCATGGAAGTGACCCAGCCCAAAGCCGTGAAAGGCCATATCAATATATTGAGATACAGGAAGAAGTCTGTAATGGTTCCTACATTTACTTTCCCGTCTATATATCTTTGTCCCCCGACATACAGGATAAAAATATTGCTTAGCCCGATGATCAAAAGCATGATGGGAGAGAAAAAAGCTTCCGTTGTGGCTAAAGAAAGGGATTTTTTTCTGTATTCATTCGACTTTATTACATATTTGGAAATACTATATTCTTCTTTTGTAAAGGATTTCAACACTCTGATCCCTGAAAATGAATCTTGTACAAAAGAGGATAATTCAGATTGCTTGCTTTGTACCATTTTAGTTTTTTTATTAATAATGGTACTTTGCTTATAGATAAAATACGAAAGGAACGGAAGCGGCAATAAGGAACAAACGGTCATTACGGGGTCTGAAGCCAGCATATACAGCAGCATGATCAACAACATAACAACCAGATTGATACTGTACATAATTCCGGGTCCCAGATATTGTCTGACATTTACCACATCTTCACTGATCCGGTTCATCAAATCTCCTATTTTGGATTTCTTAAAAAAGCTAACGGAAAGGATCTGATACTGTTTATAGATATTATTTTTTAATTCAAATTCGATCTTTCGTGAGGCAACGATTAGGGTCTGCCTCATGTAAAACTTCATAATCCCTGAAATAATAGGGGCTAATACAATTATTCCTCCATACAATACAAGCTGTTTAAGTAGAGTGTTTACATCCTGATCCTTCTGTTGAGTTAAGGTCTCGACGATAATATCAACCGCCTTTCCTACAAATTTTACAGGATAAATGGTAAGAAAATTGGAGAGGATAATAAATCCTACTCCCGATATGAGTAATTTTTTATGTCTGTAAAAGTACGGATTTAACGTTTTTAAAGCACTCATAAACGCAAAAGTACAAAACTTAAGTCCTAGTCCGACATTTGCATTTACTAATTGAAAAATAAGACCGGAGACGTGTCCGACTAATTATAATATTGCGATTTTAATTCCTTAACCTTAGGGTCAGACAAATATTCATCGTAGGTCATATATCTGTCAATAATCCCTTTAGGCGTCAGTTCAATAATCCGGTTACACACAGTAGATAAAAGTTCATGGTCATGAGAAGCAAGGAAGACGGTTCCTTTAAAGTTATCCAGAGAATTATTTAAAGCCGTGATGCTTTCCAAATCCAGATGGTTGGTAGGCTCGTCCAGCAATAAAACATTTGCTTTATACAACATCATACGGGAAAACATACAACGCATCTTTTCTCCTCCCGACAGGACTTTGCAGGATTTTAACGCCTCGTCTCCACTAAACAGCATTTTCCCTAAAAACCCGCGGATGTATTCTTCGTGCCTTTCATCATCGGTTGTTACGTATTGGCGTAACCAGTCAACCAGATTATCGTCAGACTGGAAATATCGGGTGTTATCCAAAGGCAGATAACTTTGTTTCGTTGTTATTCCCCACGTATAACTTCCCTTGTCCGGTTGGGATTCCCCTGCTATTATCTGAAAGAATTCGGTGATAGCCAGAGAATTTCGGGAAAGCACAGCGATCTTATCTCCCTTTTTTAAATTAAGATTGATAGCGCTGAACAGTAATTCCCCATCTTTGGTTTTCTCCAGCTCTTTCACATCCAGTATTTGGTCTCCCGCTTCTCTTTCCTGTTCGAAGATAATTGCCGGATACCTTCTGGATGAAGGTTTTATTTCTTCAATATTTAGTTTTCCGATCATTTTTTTACGGGCAGTAGCCTGTTTTGCCTTTGCTACGTTAGAACTGAACCGGGCAATAAATTCCTGAAGCTCTTTCTTTTTTTCTTCCGCTTTTTTATTTTGTTGAGCTCTCTGGCGGGCAGCCAACTGACTCGCCTGATACCAGAAAGAATAGTTCCCCGTATAAAGATTTAATTTTGCGAAATCCAAATCACAGGTATGAGTGCAAACGGCATCCAGAAAGTGACGGTCGTGAGATACTACAATTACTGTGTTTTCATAATCTGCTAGAAAATCTTCCAGCCAGGAAATAGTTTCAATATCCAGGTCGTTGGTCGGTTCATCCAGAATCAGCACATCCGGATTCCCAAATAATGCCTGAGCAAGCAACACGCGTACTTTATCCGCATTTTCCAGTTCAGACATCATTTTATAGTGCATATCGTCTTTGATACCTAAGTTGGATAATAAAGTTCCGGCATCAGACTCGGCATTCCAACCTCCCATTTCCTCATATATAACTCCCAGCTCTCCTGCTTTCACACCATCTTCCTCTGAAAAATCAGGTTTTGCATACAAAGCATCCATCTCTTCTTTAATATGGAAAAGTTTTTGATTCCCCCGTATTACCGTCTCTAAAACAGAATGAGCATCGTAGGCGAAGTGGTTTTGTTCCAGAACCGACATTCTTTTATCCGTTTCAAGACTTACATTTCCGGTTGTTGGTTCAATATCTCCGGAAAGTATTTTTAAAAAGGTTGATTTTCCCGCACCATTAGCTCCAATAATTCCATAACAATTCCCCTTGGTAAATTTTATGTTTACCTCGTCGAAGAGAACTCTTTTTCCAAATTGTAAAGATAAATTTGATACTGTAAGCATATACTTTAATAAATTTGCACAAAAGTAGTAAGAAAAAGTTTGATTATGAAATTTGACAACAAAGTAAATATACTTAATAGAAAAGCACGATTCAATTATGAATTACTGGATAAATATGAAGCCGGATTAGTTTTGCATGGTACTGAAATAAAGTCTATTAGATTGGGAAAGGCAAGTATTGCGGAAAGCTTTTGCCAAATTATAGAAGGAGAAATATATGTAATAAATATGACCGTCGATGAATATTTTTTTGGCACAAGATACAATCATTCCATAAAAAGGGAACGGAAATTGCTGTTACAAAGAAAAGAAATTAACAAACTAATACGAAAAACTAAAGATACAGGATTGACGATGGTGCCTACAAGGCTATATATCAACGAAAGAGGATTGGCGAAAATCCAAATATATTTAGCGAAAGGAAAAAAATTATACGACAAGAGAGAATCCATAAAAGAACGTGATACCAAAAGAAATATAGACCGGGTAACCAAGAAATATTAATTTTTTCTTTGTTTTTATCTGAGAAAAGCGTTACTTTGCAACTTAAATTAGATTTTATATATGAAAAAGTTCAGTTTATTATGTACAGCACTAGCTACTATGTTAGTAACTACTGTGTTTGCTCAGAATACTACAAATAAGTGGTATATTGGAGTGGGAGCACACGCTACCGACCATACTTCTGTACGTGGTGTTTTTGATGGTTTTTTTGACACTAGTGACTATAGTATAGTTCCTCCGTTGTCTAAAATAACTGTAGCAAGAAGTCTCGCAAAACATTTTGCTATTGATCTTCAAGCTTCGATAGGGGAAATAGACAACAAGAGATTAAAAATCAAAGACGAATTCTTTATTTTAGCAGGATTGGGTTTGAGATGGACGCCATTTAGTGAAAATTCCTGGTTTGATCCGTATTTAAGAGTTGGGGCTAATTATCATAATTACTCTTATGATAATATCAAAATAGACGAAGACAACCCATACCAACCATACAATAAAGATTACAAAGAAGAAAAACACCAATTGAGAGGTAAATTCTCCGGTAAAAACGATAACTTCGTAGCAAACGGAGGAGTGGGGATTAATTTCTGGTTTACTAAAAATTTCGGTTTAAACATAGAATCTCAGTATAACTGGGCGCCTTCTTATTCTAATGATTATGCTGACTTCTTCCAGCATTCAGCTGCTTTAGTCTTCAGATTTGGAGCTAAGAAAGAAGAAGTGCTGCCTCCGCCGCCAGTTGAAGAACCGGTAGTAACCGACAGAGACGGAGACGGAATTCCGGATGACGAAGACAAATGTCCTGATACCATAGGATTGCCTCAGTTCCAAGGATGTCCTGATACTGACGGAGATGGAATCCCTGATGCAGACGACACTTGTCCGAATGAAGCAGGTCCTGCTGAGTTCCAAGGATGTCCTGATACTGACGGAGACGGAATCCCTGACGTAAACGATGGTTGTCCGACAGTAAAAGGTCCTAAAGAAAACAACGGTTGTCCTTGGGAAACCAAAGATGTAACACATAAATTGAAAAACATCATTTTTGAGTTCAACAGTTCAAAATTAACCGCAGAATCTCTACCACTAGTAGCAGAAGCAGCTAAAATGTTGAAAGATGAAAGCTTTGCAGGTAAGAAATTCTATGTAGACGGTCATACAGACAAAGTAGGTTCCGTAGCTGTTAACAAGAGAATCTCCAAACAAAGAGCACAATCTGTAGTTAATGAATTAATAAAAGAAGGAATTGAAAAAGACAGATTAATAGCCAGAGGATTTGGTAAATCAGAATTGCTATGTAAAGACAGCGATATCAACAAGGCTAAAGATGAAGACGGAAACATCCTTTATCCTAACCAAAATGCTTGTAACAAAGAAAACAGAAGAGTGGTTATTTTAGATCAATCAGGTTCCAAAGTTTCTATAACAGAAGAAGTACTGATAAAAAAATAAGAAATAATTACTAAATTATAAAAACATGAGGCTGCCTGAAAAATCAGGCAGCCTCATTATTTTTTTGGGTATATTTCGGGCATAAGAACTCCCGATTTTTTGGTTATCTTTGTATGAAAATATCATAAAGTGAAAATTATAGCAGTAATTCCTGCCCGGTATGCAGCATCCCGATTTCCGGCGAAGTTGATGAAAATGCTAGGAGATAAGACCGTAATCCGTTCTACCTATGAAAATGCAAAAGAAACTCGTCTTTTCGACGATGTCTTCGTAGCCACAGATTCGGAAATTATATATAATGAAATTACCCAAAACGGAGGGAAAGCCATTATGAGTATAAAAGAACATGAAACGGGAAGCGACAGAATCGCCGAGGCTATTGAAAATCTGGATTGTGACGTTGTGCTCAACATACAGGGAGATGAACCCTTTGTGAAAAAAGAACCTTTGGCACAGTTGATACAAGTATTCAGGGAAGATGTAAATAACGAGATAGACGTAGCCACTTTGATCCGAAAGATGGAGGATTGGGATTCTATAAAAAATCCTAACAACGTTAAAG
The DNA here is from genome assembly GCA_031276535.1 of Flavobacteriaceae bacterium. Classification (GTDB taxonomy): domain Bacteria; phylum Bacteroidota; class Bacteroidia; order Flavobacteriales; family Weeksellaceae; genus Apibacter. Next base: position 21,334 of record JAISMV010000129.1, on the reverse strand, counting down.
TAATTAAAGATAAAAATAACTATGCATTATACTTTTCACGATCCGTTATCCCTTATCCCAGAGAAACGAATTTTCAGGCGGAGTATTTTTGGCATGTAGGCGTTTATGCTTTTCGAAAGCGGTCTTTATTGAACTTTACCCGGCTTCAAATGTTGCAGAATGAAAAAGCGGAAAAAATAGAATGTATTCGATATTTGGAATACGGAATGAAAATAAAATTGGTTGAAACGGAATTTATTGGCGTAGGAATTGACACCCCGGAAGATCTGGAAAAAGCTAATGAAATAATACAAAAAATGTAAGCGCCCCGGAAATCAGACACGATACATATATCAACAGGAAAATGATACATCTTCACTAATCGCATCCACAACGCAAGCACTAAAGTTGAACCTTCATTGAAATTTGATATTAATCTTATCGGACAACCACAAAGTCTTTATTCTCACCACTTAAATTGGAGCTAATGCCTGAAGTACTTATCAAAATTAAAGATGCAATCCCAAGAATGGATTTTCTCGCATTCAATCAACCGATCAACTGGACAATCAAAAAAAACGAACATTGGGCGGTAATCGGCCCGAACGGAGCCGGGAAAACCCTGCTTATGGATATTCTGACCGGAAAATATGCGTTGAAATCCGGAGAAATCATTTGCAACGATGAACAGGACGCTCATCAAAACACACGAAAAATTATAAAATTTGTTGCATTCCGCGATATTTACAACCTCACAGACATGCAAAACAGCTATTACCAACAACGCTGGAACATAGGTCTGGAAGAGGAAATAGCCACAGTAAAAGATCTTTTGGATAAAGAGCCGGATCAAAACCGGATACGGATATTGATTTCCGCTTTTGGAATCGAAGATCTGGTTGAAAAAAAAATCAATCTGCTCTCAAGCGGAGAACTCCGCAAATTTTTAATTGTCCGTTCTCTATCCTCCAATCCCCAAGTTTTAATCATAGACAACCCTTTTATCGGATTAGATGCCGGCTCGAGAATCATACTGAAAGAAATTCTGGAACAACTATCCCGGATAGGAAATCTACAAATTATTCTTGTCGTATCTGATATAACGGATATTCCTCATATGATCACCCATGTATTGCCGGTAAAGAATAAGACACTGCTTCCGCCCCTTCGTTGTTCCGATTTTTTATCCGACAAAACCCTGCATAAAACTTTATTTGAGTCCGGGATAAATATAGCATGTTTATCCGAACTCCCCGACAAAAAAGAAAAAACTGACTTTGAAAATGCGTTGATATTAAAAAATATTACTATAAAATACGGATCCCGGGTTGTACTGAAAGATTTATGCTGGCAGGTGAAAAGAGGAGAAAAATGGGCTTTGCTGGGACCTAACGGATCCGGCAAATCTACACTATTGAGTCTGATAGCTGCCGACAACCCTCAGGGCTATGCCAATGATATTACTTTGTTCGACCGTAAAAGAGGAACCGGAGAAAGTATCTGGGACATCAAAAAGCATATAGGATATATCTCCCCTGAAATGCATCTGTATTATCAAAAAAATGTGAGCTGTCTGGATGTCGTAGGTTCCGGCTTTTTTGATACCATCGGGCTTTATAAGAAATGCAACGAAGAACAGAAAAAAACAACTTTATTATGGATGAAAATTTTCGGAATTGAAAGGATAAAGGACACTTCTTTTTTAACTGTTTCTACCGGAGAGCAACGTCTCGTTCTTTTAGCCCGGGTGTTTGTAAAAGATCCTTCCCTCTTGATCTTGGACGAACCTCTGCACGGACTGGACGGGGAAAATAAACATAAAGTGAAAAAAATTATAGAAAATTTCTGTACTCCCGACAAAGCGCTTATTTATGTAACTCATTATCAGGAAGAAATTCCGGATGTAATAAATCAACAATTATTGCTGACCAAACACTAACCTGCTTATTCCCGATTTCGTTATTTTTTAAATTTTCTTTACAAAGTCTGAAAATTGATCCCATACAAAACCATACATAGCTGAAATAATACGCATCAATGGGGTAAAGGAAAAAACCTTTAGTCAGACGGATTATGTCTGCAATTAAAAAAAGCCCTTCTCAGAGTCTGAAAAAGGGCTTTTTTGATTATTATTATTGTTTCTCTTATGCTAAAGCTTCTGCTACTGCTTTTGCTGCGTCTTCTAAAGTAATTGCGGAAAGAACTTTCAAACCGCTGTCGTCAATCATTTTCTTGGCAATTTCAGCGTTTGTTCCCTGTAGGCGGACAATTATAGGAACTTTAATGAAATCTCCCAAATTCTTATATGCATCCAGAATTCCCTGAGCCACCCGATCGCAACGAACGATACCTCCGAAGATATTTACTAAAATTGCTTGTACGGCATCATCTTTCAAAATAATCCGGAATGCCTTTTCTACTCTCTCAGCATCAGCGGTTCCTCCTACATCCAAAAAGTTTGCCGGATTTCCTCCTGAAAGCTTGATAATGTCCATGGTAGCCATTGCCAAACCTGCTCCATTTACCATACATCCTACATTTCCATCTAATTTCACAAAGTTTAATCCTGCTTCTCCTGCTTCTACTTCCGTAGGGTCTTCTTCCCTGATGTCCCGTAACTTCAGATAGTCTGCGTGTCGGAAAAGGGAATTGTTATCTATGGTTACTTTTGCGTCTACTGCGGCAATTTTATTATCCGAGGTTTTCAAAACCGGATTAATTTCAAACAAAGTGGCATCACTTTCTATATATGCCTTGTACAGAGCAGATACAAATTTAACCATATCTTTAAAAGCATCTCCGCTAAGTCCTAGGTTAAAAGCTATTTTGCGAGCCTGAAAACTTTGCAGACCTACAGCAGGATCTATTTCTTCTGTAAAAATTCTCTCGGGAGTTTTTTCCGCTACGGACTCTATATCCATTCCTCCTTCGGTGGAGTAGATAATCGTGTTTTTACCTTTTGCTCTATCCAGTAAAACGGACATGTAAAATTCTTCCACTTTTGCCTCTCCCGGATAATACATATCTTCGGCTATGAATACCTGATGTACTTTTTTCCCTTCTTTTGATGTTTGAGGAGTAATCAGATTCATTCCTATTATTTCCGATGCTTTTTCTTTTACTTCTTCTAAAGATTTTGCCAGTTTAACTCCTCCGCCTTTTCCTCTTCCTCCCGCATGTATCTGAGCTTTTACTACCCACCAGTTCGTTCCTGTTTTATCATTCATTTCTTTAGCTGCTTCTACCGCTTCTTCCGGTGTAGTGGCAACAATACCTCTCTGTACTCTTACTCCAAATGATGAAAGTATTTCTTTTCCTTGATATTCATGTAAATTCATGGTATGATATTTTTGTGGTTTTGACTATATACTCTTAATTGTAATGTAACGACGACAAATATAATGATTTTTATCAGATGACAATAATTTTTAATTAAGTACACGACAAAAAATTAAACCTATTGCTATTCAGATGATTAAATCCTAATGTTAAAAACCATTCTTTTTGATGTGCCGAAATTTTTCCTTTTATCAACATCCTGAACCTCATTGGAAAAGATGCATTCTTATGGCTTAGCCCCAACATCGGAATGTTGATATTCTTTTTCCCGGCTTCCAATCAGAGTCAAATCCCGAAGAAAGTTCGGAAAAGCCGACAGACACCTTACTTTACACAAAGAGGTGATAAATAAAGGGGGCGAATCCTGTCCAAATTGAAATATCCTCTAAAATGAGCTGGAAATATTGTTGAAAGTTCTGTGTTTTTTCTGTCCTTCCGGATTATTTGAAACAACAGAAAAACAAAGCAGATTTTGTACTTTTGCACAGAAAAACAGTAAACATGTCAGAAATCAGAGTACGATTTGCTCCCAGCCCTACCGGATATTTACACATCGGAGGGGTACGAACCGCCTTATACAATTATTTATTTGCGAAAAAAAACAACGGCAAATTCCTATTACGGATAGAAGATACCGACCAGAACCGTTTTGTGGAAGGTGCCGAAGAATATATCTATGAGGCGTTGAGATGGTGCGGGCTGGAACCGGATGAAAGCCCTGAGAAGGGAGGTCCCTTTGCTCCCTACAGGCAATCGGAAAGAAGAAATATTTACGATAAATATATTGCGGAAATCCTAACTACGGATTATGCTTATGTAGCTTTTGACACACCGGAGGAGCTGGAAAAATTACGTGCAGATTATGAATCTGAAGGAAAGGTATTTTCGTATAATCACGAGATACGAAACTCTCTGAACAATAGCCTTAGTCTTAGTCCTGAAGAAGTAAAACAAAAAATAGCCGACAAAGTTCCGTATGTAATCCGTTTCAAAACACCTTCACACCGAACTTTGGTTTTGAGTGACCTCATACGGGGAAATTTCATTATTGATACTTCCACGTTAGATGACAAGGTCTTAGTGAAAACCGACGGAATGCCCACATACCATTTTGCCAATATCGTAGACGACCACACCATGGAAATCACCCATGTGATCCGGGGAGAAGAATGGCTTCCTTCTCTGGCTTTGCATGTTTTGTTATATGAGGCTTTCGGATGGCAGGCTCCTGAGTTTGCTCATTTGCCGTTAATCCTGAAACCGGAAGGAAAAGGAAAATTAAGCAAACGGGATGGCGATAAATCCGGATTTCCGGTATTCCCCCTTGCATGGAAAAATGAAAAAGAGGGAACTTCTTCCATCGGATACCGGGAAGAAGGGTATCTTCCTCAGGCTTTTGTCAACATGCTGGCATTATTGGGATGGTCGCCTTCCGACGATAAGGAAATTTTGTCTTTGGATGAAATGATAAAAGAATTTGATCTGGGAAAGGTACATAAGTCAGGCGCCCGGTTTAATCCCGAAAAGGCTCTATGGTTCAATCATGAGTATATATTGAAAACGGATTCTTCCGAACTGCTTCCTTCCTTCCGGCAAATAATAGAGAAAAAGGGAATGGAATTTGATGAACAAAAAAGTGTCAGAATCATTGGGTTATTGAAAGAAAGGGTAAATTTTGTGAAGGAAATATGGGAAATCGGTTCTTTTTTCTGGATTGCTCCGTCTTCATACAATGAAAAAAATTATAAAAAGATAATAAAAGAAGACTCCCGTGATATTCTTTCTCAATTACGTTCGGGATTGCAGCTTGTTGAGTTTACAGAAAAATCCATACACGATTACATCCATGAATTTGTAGAGAAGTCCGGGCTTGGTTTCGGAAAAGTGATGCAACCGCTGCGTCTGGCTCTTGTAGGGGAATTAAAAGGCCCGGATATTCCGGTGATTATGGAAATCTTAGGAAAGGAAGAGAGTTTGCAACGCATCAGAAATTTAGAATCAGAAATTTAAAAACGATATAGCATGAAAATAGCAATAGCAGCAGACCACGCAGGGTTTGAATATAAAAATCATATTTTTAAGTACCTTACGGAAAAAGGTCATCAGGTTCACGATTTCGGAACCTATTCTTCTGAAAGTGCCGATTACCCGGATTTTGTACATCCGTTAGCCACAGCCGTTGAGAATAAAGAATTCGATTATGGAATTCTTTTCTGCGGAAGCGGAGAGGGGGTTTCCATCACAGCGAACAAGCATGCGGGAATTCGTTGTGCTCTTTGCTGGCAGACCGACATAGCAAGATTAACCCGTCAGCACAACAATTCCAATGTTGTGGCTATCCCGGCTCGTTTTATCGCGAAAGAACTGGCTCAGGAAATTATTGATGTTTTTCTTTCTACGGAATTTGAAGGCGGAAGACATCAGACTCGTGTTGATAAGATCTCTAAATGGTAAAAAGATCCGGCAAGGGGGAACGACAGAATTTCCGAAATCAACCGTGGTATAAATTTTGTTGTTATGAAATTAATTTTGCATTATTTTGTACATTTGTAAAACCAGTAAACACCTAAATTATAAAAAATGGAATATCAGAAATACGAAAACACTTTAAATAATGAAGTTATAGTAAAGCAACAACAGGCGACCTTCATCTCAAAAGTCTATATGTGGATGAGCTTAGCTCTGGTTGTTACCGGATTAACAGCCTACGTTTGTGCTAATTCTTCGGGACTTTTAGGGTTAATGTTCGATCCGATAACAGGAAAAGGAACTTTCTTGTTCTATGCGTTAATCATCGGAGAACTGGCGTTAGTGTTCGGTTTAAGCGCCGCCATCAACAGAATGACTGTCGGACTGGCAACTGCTGTGTTTCTTTTTTACTCATTTATAAACGGAATGACACTTTCTTTGATCTTCCTTATTTATACCATGAGTTCCATAGCAACGACTTTCTTCGTTACGGCAGGAACCTTTGCCATCATGAGTGCCTATGGCTACTTTACTAAAACGGATTTAACCAAATTCGGAAAAATCTTATTTATGGCTTTAATCGGATTTATTCTCGCAGCAGTGGTAAATTGGTTTCTACATAATTCTCTTCTGGACCTAATCATCTCTGTAGTAGGTGTTTTAGTATTTGTAGGACTGATTGCGTACCATACTCAGAAGATCAAAGCGATGGGAGCCGAAATAGAAAATGCCGGGCAGGAAAATTACACCAAAGGGGCTATTTTAGGAGCTTTATCCTTATACTTAGACTTTATTAACTTATTTTTATTTTTACTTAGGTTCTTAGGAAACAGAAGATAATTAATTGATTTTAAACCTGAGTTTGATAAATCGGAATAAGAAAAATACATACAGGTAAGCACTGATAATTAAAAACGGTTATCTGAAACCTATAATAATAAGCAATCCCCGCCTTCGGCGGGGATTGTTGTTGTTTATCTTGAAAAATTAGTACTTTCAGGTGCTTTCAAACATTAGGACAAACTCCCTTCAAACCCTTATCCCCTCAATCAGTCCGAGTCTTTTTGCCGAGACTGGATTATATAAAAGAAGCTGCCCTTTCCGGACAGCTTCCTTTATTTTAAGTTTTTAGAATGTATAAAAAACGAGAAATCATAGAATAATTCAACTATTATATCCGGATTTTGTTCTCCTTTTTTACATCCGTTTTTATCTTTTAATGTCCATGCCCTATTTCTCCATTTGCTTTTAAATAATATACTCCGGAGGTTACTATTTCCTGATTGGCATTAAAGTTAATGAGTTCTATAAAATCATTATTGGAAACTCCGGTCTGTACTTCTTTCCTTTCCACCTGATTTCCTTTCTTTATGAACACATATTTCCTGCCTTCTTCTTCAAAAACGGCTTCTTTGGGTACGGTGGGTAATGCTTGTGTTTTATTACTAATGGTTGCATTTACGAATCTTCCTTCATAAAAATTAGCCGGAGGCAGCTTACTTTCAATATCTGCATGAATCTGAATGGTATTGTTATCGGTATTGGTTACTTTTCCAATCAAATGAACACTTCCTTTCAGGGTATCTTTAACTTCAGGGAGCATAAATTCCACAGGTTGCCCGACAAATAAGTCGGAGGCATATTTGGACGGAACATTCAGCTCTATATGAAGTTCTTTCTGATTGATGATGAGAAACAGCTCATCGTCCGTTGTGATTTGTTTTCCGGGAGAAATTTCATCTGCCTGAATGAAACCACTTTGCGGACTGATGATCGGCAAAACCGGAGATATTTTCCGAGTGCTTATAATAGACCCCGCGCGGAAGCCCAATAATTCCAATTCAGACTTTAAACTTTCATACTCTGCTGAGGAAACCTGATACAGTGCCTGTGCCTGTTCATAGGTCTTTTGGCTTACCGCATCTCCTGCCAGCAGGGCTTTTTTCCTTTGATAGTCTTTATAGTTCAAATTCATGTTAAAATAACTTTCCAGAAATTGTTTCTGTAAAGCAATGAAGGAAGGATTTCGGATTGTTGCCAGTACCTGTCCTTTCTGCACATGCTGACCTGTAATAAAATTCACTTTGTCCACAAATCCATCTAACTGACTATGAACAGAGGCTTTATTTTGAGGCAGGGCATGAATAACTCCACTAACCGTAATTTTGGAATCAATATACCGGTTTTCTACTTTACCGAATTTAATTCCGTTCGTTTTTATCTGTTCCGGCGTTAACACGAGGTGTGTTTCGTTTTCCTCAGGCTCTGTTTCTGCTTGTTCCTGCGTATTTTTGGAGCAGGAAAATAATGTAATAGATAAAAGGGTTGCTATGTATACTGTTTTTTTCATTTTAAAATCAATTTTGCTGCGTTGTTATATATTTTAATTCTATAATGGTCTGATTATAATTGTTAATTAGATCCAAATAGGAGACATTGGCTTCTACGGAGGATTTCAACATATTACAGTATTGAAGATAGTCTATTTCTCCGTATTGGTATTTGGTATTTGCTACGTCTCTCATTTTTTTCAATTCATCGGGATGGTTGGTTCCTAAGAAATTTAATTCCCTATCGTAGACTTTCCCCTGCTCTTCAAGTTGTTTGATTCTCAGGCTCAAGCCTCTTACCGTCTGTTCTTTCTGATGATCAATGATCTGATTGTCAATTTTTAACTGTTCCTGATATTTTTTATAGGTCTTGTTGAAAATGGGAATACTTATCCCCAAAACTCCGGCATAGTAATTGTAGTTTTGATCCAGACTTTGCGTTAATCCTCCTACGGAAAGTTCGGGGCGTCTTTGGGCTTTCTCCAAAGCAAGTATTTTCCGATTCACTTCCAAGGCTTTGTCGAACTCCTGAATATACAAAGTATTTAAACTATCGGAAGCCGATAACCCGTTCAGTTTATAAAACCGCTCTTCAGGAATAATTTCTTCATCGGCATCAATTCTGCACAAGGTATAAATCTGATTTTCTACATCTAAATATTCCTGTTCGTTCATTGCTTTTTGTTGCAGAACCTGTTCCAGTTCCACTTTAAAGAATTGTTTCTCCATATAATCGGTTTCTCCTTTTTCATATCGGAATTCCGCTCTTTTTAATCCGGCTTTATATAAGGAATCCATTTTATTAAACAATTCTCTTTTTTCCAGTATATATACCCATTGATTGTAGAGTTTCTCCACCTGAAATTCCAACAGGTGTTTTTTGAGAACGGATCGGGTTGTTAACCAGTCTGCACGGGAATCTGACAAGTCCTTCTTTTTCTTATACGAAAACAGGTTGCCAAAGTTCTGCATGACTTCCAGCTGATAATCTCCCTCTCTGCTGTTGTATTGCCCATATCCCAAGGTTAAAGTAGTATTATTCATGGAATAGGCATATTTTTTTTCCAGACGTTCTTTTCGGATCTGTAATTCTTCCGATTTTAATTCTATGTTGTTTTGAGAAACCCGGTTTAATAGTTCCGGAAGGGTTATTTTAGTCTGAGCATTCACAGAGAAAACACTTCCAAGAAGAAATATAATCGAGGTTATTATTTTTGCATTCATATGCTTTTTAAATTCTTTATTTTCTACAATATAATATATGGCGGGAACGATCAGTAAGGTCAATAAGGTAGATGTCACCAATCCTCCGATAACCACTGTTGCCAAAGGTCTTTGCACTTCCGCTCCGTTGGAGGTGGACAATGCCATAGGGAAAAAGCCCAGAATCGCGACCATGGCGGTCATAAATACCGGTCGAAGCCGGGTTAATGCCCCTGCTTTTATTAGTTCTTTGAAAGAGGTATATTTTTTTGAATTTTTCAGGTAATTCAACTCACTTACCAATACAATTCCATTCAATACAGCTACTCCGAATAAAGCAATGAAACCTACTCCTGCCGATATGCTGAAAGGCAGCCCTCTTGACCATAAGGCTATAATTCCTCCTATGGAGGCTAAGGGTACTGCCGTAAAAATAAGCAATGCGTCTTTGATGCTCTTAAATGCCATATATAATAATAAGATTATGGTTGCCAGAGCTATGGGAATTGCTATACTCAAACGGGAAGTGGCTTCCTGAAGATTTTCAAAAGCTCCTCCGTACTCCATTTTATAGCCCGGAGGTAATTTAATTTCTTTATTTAGATCATTTTGGATATTTTTTACCAGAGTTGCGACATCTACTCCTCTCACATTCACTCCGATGTTAATTTTTCTTTGTGCCTGTTCCCGGGAGATCATCATGGGTTCCGATTCGAAATCTACGGATACTACTTCTGAAACAGGGATCAGTGTATTCATCGCTGTACGGACATAGAGCTGGTCTAAATTCAGGTCTTTTCGGTGATTTTCATTTAAGCGTACCACCAATTCAAAACGGCGTTCTCCTTCCAGAATTACTCCGGCTTCCTGTCCGGCAATCGTAGATCTGATAATCCGATTCAAAGAATTGACATCTAATCCGTACTGAGCCAATTTAAGACGGTCATAGCTTATTTTCATTTGTTTTAATCCTTCCGTCTGTTCCACTTTTACATCCGCTGCCCCTTTTATCTTTCTTATGATCTCTGCGGAACGGTCTGCCAGACTTTTCAGTTCTTTAGTGTCATCTCCGAATATTTTAATTACCACATCTGCTTTGGCTCCCGTCATTAATTCGTTAAATCTCAATTGTATCGGTTGTGAAAATTCAAATGAGGCTCCTAAGACGGAAGATAATTTTTCTTTTATCTTATCTGCGAGCTCTTCCTGTGTTTCGGCAGATGTCCACTCATTTTTTTCTTTTAAAACAATCATAATATCTGCATCTTCTATTCCCATAGGGTCTGTCGGAACCTCCGCCGTACCGATCTTCGAAACCACATGCAAAACTTCGGGGAAGTTGCTTTTTATTATTTTTTCCACCTTGGTTGTGGTTGATATGCTTTCATTCAGCGAGCTTCCCGGCTGGATGCTCATCTGCATGGCAATATCTCCTTCCTGCAGGGTGGGAACAAATTCAGATCCCATATTCATGAAAATAAATACAAAGAATATCCAGACACCTACAATGGTGCTCACTACTGTATAAGGAAATTTCAGAACTTTATCCAGAACCGGCAGATAAACGATTTTTAATTTTTCCATGATCTTATCTGCAAAGGTGGTTTGCTTCACGATCTTTCTTTTAAGAAAGAGGGTAGTCATTACCGGAACATAGGTCAGAGAAAGGACAAATGCTCCTAAAATGGCAAAACTTACCGCTAACGCCATAGGTCTGAACATTTTTCCTTCTATTCCCGTCAGGGTCATAATAGGAACGAATACCAGAATAATAATCATAATTCCAAAGGCGGCGGATTTATATATTTCTCCTGCCGTTTTACTAACAACATTATCCATTTCTTTACGGGTCAATGTTTTACCTACATAAGCCGTATACAGGACATGGATCACGCTTTCTATAATGATAATTGCTCCGTCTACTACAATTCCGAAATCCATGGCTCCTAAGGAGAGTAAATTCGCTGAAACTCCAAAGGCGTTCATCATCATCAGGGCAAACAGCAGGGAAAGTGGAATAACCGAGGCGGCAATGAGTCCTGCTCGTAAATTTCCCAATAAAAGAATCAATACGAATATGACTATCAATCCTCCTTCTATCAGGTTTTTCGTTACGGTTGAAATGGTTTTATCAATAAGACCTCCTCTTTCCAAATAGACATAAATATCCAACCCTTCCGGTAATGATCCCCGGATTTGTTCGACTCTTTCTTTAACATTCTGCACTGTTTTATACGAGTCTGCTCCTTTGAGCATCAAGGTGATTCCTCCGACGACTTCTCCTTGTCCGTCCATGGTCATCGCTCCAAACCGCAGGGCTGATCCTAATTTTACTTCGGCTATATCGGAAATTTTAACCGGTACTTTCTCGTTTACGGAAACCACGATATTTTCAATATCCTGAAAGTTTTTAAGCATTCCTTCCGTTCTTATATAAAACAGGTTATGTTTCTGCTGGATGTATCCTGAACCGGAATTCTGATTATTGTTTCCCAACGCTGTATAAACTTCCTCCAAAGTGAGGTTGTAGCTTTGTAATGCTACAGGATTAATGGCCACTTCGTATTCTTTTACTTTTCCTCCAAAACTGGATATTTCTATGATTCCCTCAATCCCGTTAAGTTGTCTTTTTATAATCCAGTCTTGAATTGTACGAAGTTCTTCTATGGTATATTTTCCTTCATATCCGGGCTTTACCTTGACTACGTACTGGTATATTTCTCCCAATCCGGTCGTGATCGGCATTAACTGAGGGTCTCCCAATCCTTCGGGGATCTCTTCTTTTGCTATATCTATCTGTTCTTTTACCAGCTGCCGTGCCTGTAGTGTGGGTGTGCTTTCTTTAAATACTACGGTGATGATGGACAGTCCGAATCTTGAAATAGACCGAACTTCCGTAGTTCCCGGAATATTCCTCAACTGGGATTCCAACGGAAAGGTAATTAACTGTTCTACTTCCTGAGGAACCAGCGTAGGGGAAGTCGTCACTACCTGAACCTGATTATTGGTAATGTCGGGAGTGGCATCAATAGCTATATCCCGAACGGAATAAATTCCTGCTATTAATAATGCCAAAGTGCCGATAATAACCAGTAATTTATTATTAATTGATAATTCTATAATTTTTTTAAACATAAAGTATTTTGTATTTGCTGCGTTTTTTATTCACAGATTTCTCTGTTAAAAAATGTGAACGTATTGCAATATTTTTTGTTATTTCAATGCTGTTTCGGGTATTGTTTTTCTCTGTATGTTTCTTTTCTACAACGGTTCTGCCTGAACGGAACCCGAAAAGATCACTCTGGATACGAGTAGTAAATCAACGTCCTTTTTTAAACTGCTACCTCAAAATTGATAGTTACAGATCGGTGTAAATCGGTGTTGGATTTTTCTGTTAGCTGTTCCGCATGATAATAGTTTGTGTAAATCATTATTTACCGCGAAATAATCAGAAATTTCATTAAAAAAGGAATTTACAGTTGTAACAGAGAATAAATATTATATGCAGGAGGCGCCCGTAGTCCACAACTTAGCAGATTTTCAACCGAGGAATAATCTAAATTGTAGTGGTAGGTATGAGATATTCTTTCGGGACTTATTAACCTTAAATTTATCCGGTATAATATCTCATGAATTTCAAGAACAGTAACCGGAGAAAACTCGTATTTGTAGGTGGAAACTCTGAAGTTTTCCAACTGTTTTTCTCCCAGATTTACATGTTTGATTATATCTCCTAAGGTGTCGAAAATATTGGATGAGTTGTCCTTTTCTTCATCTGAGAAAAAACATTCATGTAAAACAGTTTCTATTTGTGCTCTGTGCTGATGGGGAATAAAGGTATGTGCTACAATTATAAATGCAGTAAAGAATAGCCCTATTTTCCCTATAATCTTCATAGTGATGCAAATATAGTAATAATTTTATTCACTTCATCTATGATCATATATTTTTATGTGCTGTGATTTAGGTCGTTTTATGTAGATAAATTGCTCAGAACGCTTTCTTATCCCCTATAAGCACCTTAAAAACGGTTTTCATTATAATTATTACATCTAACAGGAAAGACCAGTTTTTTACGTAGTAAACGTCTGCTATAACCCTTTTTTGCATATCTTCCTCGCTGTTGATCTCTCCTCTGAGTCCTTTAACCTGAGCCAATCCTGTAATTCCGGGTTTTACGTAATGCCTTACACTGTATCTCATCACAATATCGTTGTAGTATTCATCCTGTACCACCATGTGAGGTCTGGGACCAACTACGGACATATTTCCCAATAACACATTAAAAAACTGAGGTAGTTCATCCAAGCTGGTTTTTCGAAGCAGACTGCCTACTTTTGTTATTCTGTCATCTCCTTTTACCGTAGCTTTTATATCGTTATCTTTGCTAGGTTTCATGGTTCGGAATTTATAACATTTGAAAGATTTCCCTTTAAAACCTATTCTTTTCTGACAATATAAAACAGGGCTTCCCGAGTCTATTAAGATCACTATTGCCATAATGGGGAATAGCCAAATACAGATAAAGACAAGCACAAATAAAGAAAATACAATATCGAAAATTCTTTTAAAGAACTGGTTCCAGAACTTATCTAACGGGAACTGCTTGAAGGATAATACCGGAAAGGTATCGTAATATTGTATGCTAAGGCTATTAAACGAATCATAAACAGTGCCGGGAATAAACCGTATTTCCACATGCATATTTTGTGCCAGATAGGTAAGCTCTTTATGAGCTTCCGGAGGCAGGCTGCCTTTTAAAGAAAGATAGATAATCTGGATTCTTTTTTCTAAAATAAACCGTTTGAGTTTTTTCAGATCAAAATTATACAATCGTTTTTCGTCATCGTCTTCTATTCCCACCAAAAAGCTACCGCGAGGAATAAACCCATAATCTTTTCTTCTTAATAATAAATCAATTAAAGAGTGGGTGTTATCATTTTCATCTACAAAAACAACATTTTTGCAGTTTCTTCCTCTACTCCTGTATATCTTCAACCCTATAAAAAATAAAATTCGGTAAGAAAATGTGAAAAGAAAAAGAAAGAGTAAAAAAAGTAAGGAAAGTTTGTTTGAAAATAATTCCTGACTTTTAAATCCTGAAATCGCAAAGACAATAATGCTCAGTAAAACTGTCTGATATGCATTCTTTTGTAAAATTGTGCCCAGTTTATTAAATCGGCTGATGGTATACAATCCAACATTGTACGATATAAAATACCAACATGCAACAAGTAAGATCAAACTTTTATAATGGGATTCCAATAAGAGGTATAATGTATACGGTCTGTCAAAGTCTGAATATTGTACTGTCAAAAAATAAAAGAACATAGTTATCAGTATAACCAAGTCCAGTATAAACTGACTGAAAAATATATTTTTGGAATAATGAAAATATTGCATGGAACCTTACTTTAATAACCTCTTTTTCCTATTTTTCGAATCTTTCATGTAAATCGCATGAAAAACGGAAGTTATAACTAAAAATTAAATACCTTATTATAAATACCTTATTAAAAAAAGAAATAAATGTTAATTTTATTATAATGTGGTACAAATGTAATAAAAGTTTTGATATTAGAACGGCGTTTTGCTTTTATTTTTATAAAACAAACGCCATTTTAGCTCTAAATTTGATGTATAAAGTTTTTTAACTGTATAGTACAAACATAAATAGACGAAATTTAATTTGAATTCATGAGAAAAGTCATTAAGTGCCGGGACTTAAATCCGGAACACACATTCGATTTGGATAAAAAGCGGGAACATCCTTCATAAATTTAATCCTAAAAAAATAAAATCCCCTAATGATTAGCTTGATTTTATATAAGAAAAATCTTATATTTGAGAATTATTTCAATCCGGTTTAAGCAAATGTTCAATGAAAAAAAGTATTTTAATCGCTGGAATTTTAACAGGAATTTTCTCTATGGCGCAAAAACAGAATTTAACCCCTGAATTACTTTGGAGTTTAGGAAGGGTATCTATTGATATAGTCAATGATAAGGGAGACATTATTTATGGAGTACAACGTTATGACCTGAAAGAAAACAGCAGTTCCCGGGAATTATATCATATAACCCTGAATGGAGAAGCCAAACAACTAACTCATACAAAAGAGAAAGAAAAAGCTCTGTTTTTTCAGGAAGATGCCATTTTTTTCTACTCGGCAGGGGATAGCATTTTTTCATACGATCTGAAATCGGGAAACACGGAAAAAATAAATAAAGAAGGCGAAGATCTTTCCGGCTTGCTATACAGTAAAAACAGAAAATATCTGGCTGTTTCAAAACAGGTAAAAGGAGAGAACGTTTTAGGAACAGATCTGTATCCGGAGCTGGAAAAATCCGGGGTAAAAATTTACGACCACTTAATGTACCGCCATTGGGATTCATGGAAAGACGGGAATTTTCAACATACATTCGTGGGAATTTCTCCGGAATCTCTGACGGATAGTAACAACGGCGAAAAATACAATTCAGAAGCATATTCATTTTCTCCCGATGAAAAATATCTGGTATATCAGGCGAAAAAACTATTCGGAACCGCAGATGCCGTTTCCACCAATACCGACATTTACATATATGAAATCGGTTCTCAAAAAACCCTCAATATAACCCCGGAAAACAAAGGGTATGATACCCATCCGCTTTTTGATCCGAAAGGAGAGTCATTAGCCTGGCTGTCTATGAAGACCGACGGATACGAATCGGACAAAAACGATATAAAGATATATAATTTAAAAACCCGGCAAATAGAAAATCTCACTTCAAACTGGGATAATACCGTTATAACCTATGTTTGGGACAAAAACGGGAAAAAGATCTATTTTCTTGCAGGAGTGAATGCCACCCAACAGTTTTTTGAACTGGATATTAAAACAAAAAAGATACGACAGATTACACAAGGCACGCACGATTATGTCAGCCTGTACCATTCCGGGAATTTTCTGATAGGAGAACGTCAGGATATGAATCACGCCTCGGAAATTTATAAAGTGGACATCCGGACGGGAGAACAAACAAAGCTGAGTGCGGTAAATGATGAAATTTATAGCAAAATAGCCATGGGAAATGTAGAAGAGCGATGGGTAGACACCACAGATGGAAAAAAAATGTTGGTTTGGGTTATTTTTCCTCCTAATTTCGATAAAAACAAGAAATATCCCACTTTATTATATTGTCAGGGAGGACCTCAAAGCACCGTTTCCCAGTTTTACAGTTTCCGCTGGAATTTTCAGATCATGGCGGCTAACGATTATATTATCGTGGCTCCTAACCGAAGAGGATTACCTTCCTTTGGCATGGAATGGAACCGGGAAATCTCCGGAGATTGGGGCGGACAACCCATGAGGGATTATTTATCGGCAATTGATGAAATTTCAAAAGAACCCTATGTCGACAAGTCCCGGTTAGGGGCTGTAGGCGCCAGTTATGGAGGATATTCCGTTTACTATCTGGCTGGAATTCACAACAAAAGATTCAAGACCTTTATTTCCCATTGTGGAGTATTTGACCTGAGATCCATGTACGGCTCCACGGAAGAGATCTTCTTTCTTAATTACGATTTAGGGGGCGCTTACTGGGAAAACCCGCAACCTAAAACATACAAAGATTTTAATCCCATAGATCTGGTAAACCAATGGGATACTCCTATTTTGATCATTCATGGGGGACGTGATTACCGGGTTCCGTATAATCAGGGACTGGAAGCCTTTCAGGTAGCTCAACTGAAAGGAATTAAAAGCCGGTTATTGTTTTTTCCCGAGGAAGGTCATTGGGTACAACAACCACAAAACGGAATTATCTGGCAAAAAGAGTTTTTTAAATGGCTGAAAGAAACGCTTTGATAAGCATAATGTATAAACAACGTTTTTTACTGTTTTTTTATAAGATAATAAATATAGCTGAAAGGTAAGACAAAAACACTCAGGTATTTAATAAACGGATTTTTCATCTCGGTAAAAAATGAAGAAAGGGAAACTTTATTCATAAAGGAATAATACTGAAATCCGACTAAATTTCTTACTAAAGGTTTAGGGTATAAAAATAATCGGTTGCCGTAATTGTTCAGCATGGATTTATGCCCTTCTCTTAATCCGAAAATATTTTTTCCCGTCCAACGGGTATTGGAAACAGAAGCGGCATCATTTTCGTCTTTATGGTATATTCTTATTATTTTATTAATGAATTTGGTTTTCAGTCCTTTTGCATCATACGTGGTAAAAAACACATTTTGAGGAATATATCCTTTGTTTTCATAGGGTGAATAATCAAACTTTTCCAGTTCTCTCAAATAGCTTTTTGTAATAAAGATGCCATTTTTATCTCCTCTGACTTTATATTTATACCGCATCTCAAAAATAGAACCTGTAAATCCTTCTCCGGGGAATAAATCTCCTACCAGATTCCCTTCCGTGTCGGCAGAGTGCCCTATTACTCCTATAAATTCATCTTTGTTTTCTATGCCTGAGACCGCGTCATACAAGATCTGAAACGAATCTTCAGGCCAGCTATCGTCCGAATCTATAATAACAAAATAGGGAGTTTGTACTTTTTTTATTCCTTCAAAAACGGTAATGAATTTGTGTCTGTTCCTGTCTCGAAAATATTCTATTTTCAGGATCTTTTCCCGGATAAATGTGTCTACCAGCTCCGGGGTATTATCCGTTGAGCCGTCATCCATAATAATCCAGATAAAATCTTTAAATGTTTGTTCTCTTAGTGAATTATAGACTCTTTCCAGAGTATGGGCTCTGTTGTATGTGGGCGTTATTACTGTTAATTTATTTTTCAATTTTATTATATTGTGTTAAAAAAACTTCGGTCACCTGATCGTATATTTTTTGCGGATTTAGTTTTTCTATGGACCCTTTTACATTATGTATAATTGACTCTACCAGCTCCGGTTGTGTCAAAAAATTTTTCATTGCCTGATAAATTTCTTCTTCGTCATATTTTACCAATATCCCGTTTTTTTTATTGGTGATCATTTCCGGAATCCCTCCTACATCAGTGCTTATAATAGGTTTTTCCAATGCTAAAGCTTCATTGATAACCAGAGGATAGGCTTCCGATTGTGTAGGAAGTATGAAATAATCCGCACTTTTTATGTAGGGATAGGGATTAACTTTTGTTCCTAATAATCTAATCGTCTTTTCAACCTTTTTTTGTTCAATTTGTTTCTTTAAATTATCATATTCTTCTCCGTCTCCTACTATAACCACCGTATGTTTAAATCCTTCTTTTATCAG
Organism: Flavobacteriaceae bacterium; assembly: GCA_031276535.1. Classification (GTDB taxonomy): domain Bacteria; phylum Bacteroidota; class Bacteroidia; order Flavobacteriales; family Weeksellaceae; genus Apibacter. The sequence continues at coordinate 2,761 of JAISMV010000129.1, read as the reverse complement.
CCTGCTGTGTACATCGACCAACATATGGTATCCCTTTCTGCTGTGCAAACGCCCTACTGAACAAAAGACAGGTCTTTCTTCCTTTTCATATTCAACTTTAAATTCTGCTGCTTTTTCTCTGATCTCCTCTACATGAACCGCATTATATATCACAGAACTGTTCGGGTAAGTTACTCCATATTTTTTTTCAATAACATCCCTGATATGAAATGCACAGAAAACCGTATGATCAAACTTCTTCATTTTTTCTATACGTTCCTTCGCCCTGTTTTGATTTTTGTCATAGGTTACGTCCGTATGAAACCAAGCTATTTTTCTCGATTTTTTATCCGGACTGTTTAAAACCATATCGTATTCGGCATAACCGGACGCTACTTCAATATCATATCTTTCTTTTACTTTGAATCTATATACTATTTGTGGAAATAATTGAAAAAAATACAGTTTTATTCTTCTTTTTATCAATTGCAATTTATTGATCAACGGTATTTTACTAAAGCTTTCTTTTCCTTCCGCCAAATAAATGCATCTTATTTCTCCGGGTATTTCGGCTGTCAGTTCTCCCTGATATAGGTTGAGCATTAATGCTAAATCAAATTTTTCTTTAGGAAGATTTTTTAATAGATCCAGCATTACTCTCTGAACCCCTCCCATTTCCATGGAGCGCAATCTAAAAAGTACCTTAACTTTTTTTGTTTGTTTATTGTTATCAGATATGTTTTGCAATTATGTCCTGATTTAATTTAACTATCGTGTTTTCCGGAACATCCTTATAAATTAAACATCCTGCCCCTATGATGGAATTATCCCCAATGGTTACTCCTTTCAGAATTGTTACGTTGCTTCCCAGCCAACAGTTCTTTCCAATTTTTACAGGCGCTTTACTAAACACATTTTTTTCTACACTTTGTCCTTTGGTGTATTTATGATTTCCATCGTATATTTTCACTCCCTCTCCTATCAAAGTGTTTTCTCCTATCTCTATACGCTCCAAACAATTGATAGAAGTATAATGGTTTATATAAACCCCTTTATCTATTTTCAAATAAGCATCTCTGCCTACATAAATACTACAATAGCTTCGCATCCCTACATTTTCCCCAAATTCTACTTTTTTTACTTTCTTATGAATAGAAAAATTACAATAATCCCCTATTATCAAATCATTGGCAATCACATTTTTATTTAATTGTAATATGCAGGTATTTTTAAACTTAATCAATTTAAGAATTACTCTGGCATTAAAAAAAAGTACTTTTAAAATAAACTGTTTCATCCACTCTGTTTCAGGTATACAAATATACTTAAACTCCTACTATTTTTTTAGTTATCAGTTAAAATTTTTATTTTATTTACCTTTATAGAAGCGGGTTTAATAAGGAAATGCAATTTAACAGGAGGGACAATATGGAATTTTTTTATAAATTACACCTCTTTTTTACCTTATTTGTCATGAATAAACAATTTTTCATCTCAACCGTATTTTTTATATTTCTTACGGCAGGATATGCCCAAACAGCCGAACAAATAATCAATAAACATCTGGAAATAACCGGGGGTGTCACTAAATGGAAAGGTTTTAATTCAACCGTCATATCGGGAGAGATGATTTTAGGATTAAATGAATCGTATCCCGTAGTAATTTATCAACAAAGACCCAACTGGAGTAAAACCGTTATGCAGATTCAGTCGAAAAACATGATTTTAACCGGATATAATGGAAAAAAGGCGGTTCAGTTTAATTTTCGCACAAACAAACTGGAAGAGAATGCTGATTATATCCCCGAAACTTTTGATTCGGATTTGATAGATTATTCCGGCAAAGGATTTCAAGCGGTTTTTATAGGAACGGAAAAGATTGAAAATTCAGATTGTTACAAAATAAAATTAATTAAAAACACCAATACCAATACGTATTATTTTGATACTAAAAGTTATCAGTTGATACGGGAAGTAAACTCCTTAGAAACTAAGACCTATTCCGATTTCAGGAAATCTTCCGGATTAACTTTTCCTTATCGGATAGAGGTGAAAAGTTCTGATGGCGAATCTGATTTCGCATTGGTATTTAAAACCATTGAAGTGAATAAGGTTATTTCCGCAAAAGAATTTGTGTTTTAAAATTCCACATTTACCAATTAAACCTGTCACTCGAAAAAACACAGATATTATTTTAACCCAAGTTCGGAATTTGATTTTAAGCGGTTTACTCAATCCTTAATTCCGAACTCAGGTTTTTTCTTTTTTCTCTTACCGTTTACCGGTAATCCTCATCATAGTTTCGCAGCAAGATCCATCCGGTGAACTGCCTTCCATCGGCTATCGTTATTATATACCAATAAGAAGTCGTCGGCAGGTTTCTCCCCAAATACTTTCCATCCCATGTAAAGCAGGAACGAGTGCCTTGTTCAAACATCTGTTTTCCGTAACGGTCAAATATCTTTATGTGAGAAGTGGTATCGAACAGATCCAAACCGCATAATCTCCATGTATCGTTGTGTCCGTCGCCATTAGGAGTAATTACATTGGGTACCTTGAATAGTATTCCTTTGGATGGTATTCCTTCGCATCCGTTGGACAGGGAACGAACATAGAAAGTATAGATGCCTGCGCCCAGATCCGTAAACGTGTTGCTCTTCTGCCAATGTTTATTGTCCATAGAATATTCCAATGGAAATGCCCCTTTGGCTATCACCGTAATGTAATCGGCTCCTTCCTGCAAGTCTGTGATAACCGGCTCTTCGAAAAGCTTCACTTCCAC
>JAISMV010000110.1 GCA_031276535.1 Flavobacteriaceae bacterium | reverse complement strand
ACTTTCAGGGATTAAATTTAAGAGAAGCAGACCAACGTATGTTTAGTTCCTCAAGCGAATTTTTTAACGAATATACCGTATTAATGGTATTCTACAAGCTGCATTTTTACGTAGTTTTGCAAAAGCAATACGTAATTTAGTATGGCATAAAATTAAGTAGAATTAATTAATTTAAATGGACTGATTCCTAAATTTGATATGAAAAAAATACTTTCAAGTTTGATTTTTAAATTACTGGTCGGTATTACCACCGGAATTGTAGCAGGATTATTTATTCCCGAAGGAGCTATAGGCTTCGTAATTTCCATTAAACATGTTTTGGGGCAATTGATATTTTTCATGGTGCCGTTGATTATCTTAGGGTTTATAGCACCCTCAATAACCAAGCTCAACACTAACACATCCACATTTCTCACTCTGGCATTAGCACTTGCTTATCTTTCCTCTATCGGAGGCGCTCTGTTTTCCATGTTCTCAGGATATGCCATTATCCCCCATCTGGATATACAATCCGTGACGGCGGAATCGAACAGCCTTCCGAAACCCATCTTCCTTTTGGATATACCTCCCGTTATGTCTGTAATGACAGCGCTTGTTTTGTCCCTTACAATCGGACTTGCGGTGAACTGGACTCAATCGGAATCATTCCGGAAGCTGCTTCTGGATTTTCATCATATAGTTTTAATACTGGTCAAACGCCTTTTGCTGCCGATATTACCCTTTTTCATTGCCGCTAATTTTTGCATACTGATGTATGAAGGAGACTTGGTCAATTACCTGCCGGTATTCCTAAAGATCATTCTTATCGTTATAGTCGGGCATTTTATCTGGTTAGCGTTTTTATACATATCCGCCGGTTTATATTCAGGTAAAAACCCGTGGGAAGTGCTCAAACATTACGGTAGTGCATACTTTACGGCACTGGGTACGATGTCTTCCGCCGCAACCTTAGCCGTTGCACTGGAATCAGTTCGAAAAAGTAAAGTACTGCGTAAAAATGTAACGGAATTTTCCATTCCTCTTTTTGCCAATATCCATTTATGTGGTTCGGTATTGACGGAAGTATTTTTCGTTATGGCAGTTTCGCAATTGCTTTACGGCGCTTTACCGCCATTGACCTCAATGATTATTTTTGTTTTGCTTTTAGGCATCTTTGCCATCGGAGCCCCGGGAGTTCCCGGAGGAACGGTGCTGGCTTCGTTGGGGCTGATCGTATCCGTACTGGGTTTTGATGAAACAGGAACCGCATTGATGATCACTATTTTTGCCTTACAGGATAGTTTCGGTACAGCATGTAATATCACGGGCGATGGTGCGCTTACCCTGATATTGTCATCGTACGGAGATAAAAAAGGACTCACGGAGGTGCCGAATGAGGAAGAATATCAATAACGCCGTTGTTAAAAGATGACAGTTTCTCCCGTTATTTGACAGTTTTTGTCTTATGACGGGTTTCGCTTTGCGTTACCATTTCCCTGCAATGACTGTATAATAACAGAGGTTTGTTCCTGCCGGAAATCCTATCCGCTAGAAACTGCCTGATAAAGTTCTTCGGCAATACTTACCCTATAAAAATCAGGAAAAAGTAGAATAAAAGACAACTTATTTCCTGAAGGGATATACTGTAAATATACGGAATTCCCCCATTTTTACCAAATATTTTTCCCTCTTTTTTTGAATTTTTATGCCGGATTCAGGTTAAAATAATATCTTTACCATAGTTAATAATTATTCACGTATATTTTTCAACTATGAATATAATTTCTTTTATCCAAAAAGAAACAGGATTCCCTGAAAGAGGAATAGAAAATACCCTGAAATTACTAAATGAAGGAGGCACCATTCCGTTTATTTCCCGTTACCGGAAAGAAATGACCCAAAATAGGGATGAAGTACAAATACTTCAGATAAGCAGATTAAAAGCAGATTTTGAAGAAATTCAGAAACGTAAAGAATTTATTTTAAAAAGCATCGAAGAACAAGAAGCGTTGAGTCCCGAATTAAGAAAAAAAATAGAGAGCTGTTATGAGCTTTCCTCTCTGGAAGATTATTATTTACCGTATAAAAAGAAAAGAAAAACCAGAGCTGCCGTAGCAAAAGAAAACGGATTGGAGCCTTTGGCAAAGATAATTATGAAACAAGACGTTGTTCATGATTTGGAATCTCTGGCATTGAAATACTTATCCGACAAGGCAGACACCGTAAAGGATGTTTTGCAGGGAGCCCGTGACATTATAGCGGAATGGCTGAATGAAAACGAAACCATCAGAGTGAGACTGAGAAATTTTTTCCGCCGTACGGCATATATTGAATCCCAACTGATAAAATCAAAAAAGGAAGAGTCGGAAGCTCAAAAATTTTCTAATTATTTTGATTTTTCCGAAAATTTGAAACATTCCCCTTCACACCGGATCTTAGCTATGATACGGGGAGAAAAGGAAGGTTTTTTGAAAGTAAAAATTACGGTTAATACGGAAGAAGCTCTGGATATAATAAAAGCATGCGTTCTAAGAACAGCACAAAAAGAATTGAAAGAGCAGATTTCGTTAGCCGTGAAAGATTCTTTTTCCCGTTTGCTGGAACCTTCCCTGAGCAATGAAGTTTTTCAGGAAGCCAAACTAAAAGCGGATAAAACCGCCATTCAGGTTTTTTCTTCCAACCTGAAACAATTATTATTGCAGTCACCATTGGGAGAGAAAAGGATTTTGGCTATAGACCCCGGTTATAAGTCAGGATGTAAGATCGTCTGCCTGAATGAACAGGGCGATCTGCTTCATAACGACACTCTCTACCCTCATGCACCGCAGAGAGAAACCAAAGAAGCCGTAAAAAAAATAAAATCTCTGATAAACGCATACAAAATTGAGGCGATTTCCATAGGAAACGGCACAGCATCAAGAGAAACGGAACGCCTGATACAAACAATTGCTTTTGATCGTCCCATAAAAGTTTTTGTGGTCAGCGAAGCCGGGGCTTCCGTATATTCCGCCTCCAAAATAGCAAGAGAAGAATTTCCTTCGTATGACGTAACCGTGAGAGGAGCGGTCTCCATCGGGAGGAGGCTGGCAGATCCGCTGGCAGAGCTGGTTAAGATTGATCCGAAATCCATTGGAGTGGGACAGTATCAGCACGATGTAGATCAGGGACTGCTCAAAAACGAATTAGATGCCGTAGTAATTTCCTGTGTGAACAGCGTAGGAGTAAATCTTAATACAGCCGGCAGGTCCCTTCTTTCCTATGTTTCCGGAATAGGAGAAAAAATGGCGGAAAATATAGTTGCTTATCGTTCCGAAAACGGAGCATTTACCTCCAGAGAAGAATTGAAAAAAGTTCCGAGGCTGGGAGAGAAAGTATTTCAGCAGGCATCTGCCTTTTTGCGGATTCCCAATGCGGAAAATCCGTTGGATAACTCCGCCGTTCATCCCGAAAGTTACTCCATTGTTGCCGAAATGGCAAAAGATATGGGAATTAAGCCGGAAGAACTGATTGGAAATAAAGAAAAAATTCAAAAAATTAACATCCGGCAGTACTTAACTCCGGAAGTAGGTATTCCTACTTTGGAAGACATTGTAAAAGAACTGGAAAAACCCGGATTAGACCCTAGAAAAACAGTAAAAGTGTTTTCCTTTGATCCTTCATTAAAATCCATAGAAGACATAAAAACAGGAATGAAGATCCCGGGAATTATCAACAACATAACCAATTTCGGGTGTTTTGTAGACATCGGAATAAAGGAAAGCGGATTGATCCATGTTTCCAAAATTTGTAAAGAATTCGTTTCAGATATTAATTCCGTAGTTCATCTGCATCAGCAGGTGGAAGCTACAGTTATAGGAGTAGACCCGGAAAGGAAACGAATTCAGCTCTCTTTGATCGATTGATGAATAAGACACAACCTATCGATATTTTTGAATTGTTACTACAAAAGTTTGGTTTATTTCACGAAAGTTTGATAAAAAGATAAAAAAGAAGTATATTTACAAAATTTTTATAATCCTATTTGTCCTTATGGCTGACAGATTATTAAAAAACAGTTTAGATTAAATATAAAAATTTAGTTGTTATGAAACAAAAAAAAGCATATTTGCTCATCATTATATTCGCTCTGTTGTCAGGTTCATTTTCTTTTCAGAAAATGTTTTCACAAAATGTGGAACCCCCTTCGGTAACAATCAAAGATCATATACTTCCAACACCTAATACAAAGGTAATAAACATTGATTGTGATTATGATTTTTTGCCCGGCAAAAAGATTCAGCTTACGGCGGATTTTCCGGTTATCGGTTACCCTGATAAGTATAAGGTTAATAGTATTGATTATTTACCCATTGGGGATTTTTCAGACGGTGACGTTGTTGAGATAAAAAGTACCACAGGAAAAAAAGATGATACCTATAGCTCTGCCATAGATATAGGGTTTCCTTTTTGTTTTTATGGAAATTCATACTCTCAGCTCATAATAAGCGACAATGGAATTGTAAGTTTTAATACTGCATTAGCTCAGGGAGAAGCTCCGTATGCTCCTATTGCACCTTTGCCTAGCGGATTGCCTAAAAATTCGATTTTCGGAGTGTTTCACGATATGCTGAATAGCAGTCAGGCAAGCCGGATAAGATTTAAAAGGGAAGGAACTTATCCTAACAGAAGATTTATCATAAATTACGATAATATTTCTCAATACGGATATTCTTTTCCGGGAACAGGTTCCTCTTCCCAAATAGTTTTATACGAGACTTCCAATGTAATTGATGTATATGTAAAAGATCGTTTTGAGAATTTAAGCGAAAATGAGATTTTTAAAGGAGAGGGAAAATATAGGAAGAATGCAGTGATAGGGCTTACCAATTATGATTCCAGTAATGGAATAGTTGCTCCGGGAAGAGATACAGGGAATTGGGAAGCACATGAAGAAGGCTGGAGGTTTGTTCCGGATGGAAATACCTCTCCTACTATAATATGGAAAAAAACCGCGATTGAAATTCCCGGCACCAGAAATCAACAGTCTATTTTGGTACAACCAACTGAAGATACAAAATACTCAGTAGAAGTAACGTATAATCTATGTACCCCAATTACGGTTAAAGATGAGATTGAGGTTACGTTTTCTCAGGATTTTCCAACAGTAAAGGAAATACTGAATCCTAAGGTTTTTTGTGTGAATAATGGTGAAAGCGCTCTGGTAAATTTAACTCTGTATGAATCAGAGCTAAATGAGGATGCTTCTTTGATTTTTTCATACTTCGAAGACGAAGCCTTAAATACCCCTATTCCTTATCCGGCAACGGCTTATGTTCTTTCAAACAATAAAACCGTGTTTGTCAAGGTTTTGAAAAGCGGGGTTTGTTATGCCATTGGAAAAATACGGTTGGAATTGAATAAAAAACCGGTTATTCTTGATAATCAATACTTTGAACTATGTGATGCCGGAAATGATGGAAAAGAAAAATTGGGCAGCTTGGATATGTCTAAGTTTCAAGGGTTGACGGGAAACTATTATAAATTTTTCGAAACATATGATGAAGCAGTAGCAGGGGAACCGCAAATATATAATAAAGATGAATATGTAATAGATGTGACCTCCGAAGCCGATGAAACTAAGACTTTATATATGCGGGTCTGGAGCAGTTATTATAAAGATGAGGAATGTTGTACGATTATTTCTTTTAGGGTTAAATTAAAAAAACATGTGGTTCTAAAAGAACCCGAAGAGCCCTTCCTTATTTGCTATGTTGTAGAAGGTCAAACTATTAAAGGTTTCGATTTGACTAAGTACGAATCCTTTTTACTGGATTTTCCAAATTCAGGAGAAACTTTGGAATACTATACCCATCCAAGCTGTTACAGCTCATATAAAATACCCGACCCAACCTCGGCTACTATAACTATGAATGCAGTTCTGTATGTAAAAGGAGTAAAAACAGGGTTTTGCGATTCAGCTCCTGTTAAGATAGAATTAGTAGCAGATGGCGATTGTGATGGAACCGGCGGTGGCGGCGGTGGTGGCGGCGGCGGCGGTGGCGGCGGTCTCGGCGGTGGCGGTCCCATTTGTGACTCCAATGAAACAGAGTATACACTGGAATTAGATGAGTATTATTTGCGTTTTTATCTTATAGGAGGACTGGAATTAACGGATATTGATATTATAGGTTTCTACGACGCAAATACAGGAGCGTTAATTACGAATACATCTCCTTACTCATATACTTTTCCCGTACCTTTTTATAAGGTGATTCAGGCACGATATAAAATAAAGGCAACAGGAGTGGAATCTTCCGTTAATTTTCCTGTAAGTGCTTCTGCAAAAGCAGATATTGATCCCGATACTTTTAAGGTTTGTGATACTTACAAAGAAGGTTTGGGTAAAGAAACCGTGCAGTTAGTTCCGAAATATGAGGATATAATTAATTCACATTACCTTAATATGGCAACTGTCAGGTTCTTTAAAACCCATCAGGATCTATTGGATTATACTAATGATACTAATCTGAAAAATTATATTACGGCAATAGAGCTGAATTCTCCAACCACTACGATCTATGTGTGGGTGAAGTTTTTTGGTTGTATCTACGAGCACGAAATATATCTTGAGCTGGAGCCTATAAATGAAGTGGAGATTGTTCCCCCCTATAAGGTCTGTGATTTTGATGACGATAAAAAAGAAATAGTAAACCTCATTGAGATAACTAATAACGAAGATGATTTAAAAGCCTTTCTTACGGCAACGCAGCTGGCCAAATTAAAAACGCCCATACGTTATTATAGAACGGTGCAGGAAGCCAGCATAAATTATCCGTATGGTTATATTACCAACACTACAAATTTTGAAATAAATGCATCTCAAATGTCCGTATGGGGCAGGCTGGAAATGAACGATGAAAAAGAGTGCCCTATATTTGTAGAGATCCCTTTTGATTTTACTACCGCTGTGGCGCTCCCTGATTATAAAAGCCAACTGCTCCTGTGTGATACGGATAACGATCAGCACGAAATAGGAGTCGATTTAAATCAGATAATCAACAGCATTGACTCCAATTCCGAAATTTCCTTTTATACTAAAAAAGAAGCGGCAGAAGCCCAAATACCCAATATTGGATTTAAAATTGGGGGAGACTATGATGGAATTACTCCGATACCGTTTGATGTTACGGTTTATCCTGAATCAACCGTTTACATGAGAGTATATGACAAACTTACGAAATGTATTAAAGTATTACCCATAAAGATCACTTTGATAGGATATCCGGAAATAAAGAATAACATTATAGAATGGTGTGATTATGCTGATGACGGTAAGGAAGAAATAAGTATAGCAGGTATTCAACAAAAGTTAATTGCCAATAATCCGGGGATTTTGAGCAATCCGCCTTCAATGACCTATACCTTCTTTAGTACAAAAGCGGAAGCCAATGCTAATACTACTCCTCCATTAACTTCATTTACAGCGACCAATACAAATTCTTCCGTATGGGTTCGTATTATGAAAAACATCGGTAATTGCCCAATGATTTTCGAATTAACTGTTAAGCTGATTCCACCTCCTGATTTAACAGATGCGGAATTGACTTACATGATATGTAATAATAATACGGGAAATGAGAACGGACAGATCAAAGAAAAGGTTAATTTAGATCTATATAAACAAGATATCTTAGGATTTCCTCCAACCGGTGATTATAATTTCACATATTACAATATTAGTGAAATTGATGCGATTAATGGAACCTCAACAGGGCAGGTATCTCCTAATTATACGATCACATCTTTTCCGGCATCTATTTGGGTACGGGTAAAATACAATAAGACAGGCTGTTTCTCAATAAAACAGATAAAAATAGATCAATATCCAACATTAGAGAACGATATACAAGATGCTGAGATCATTGCCTGTGCCGGAGGAGAAATGTCCAAAGTAATAAATCTGGAAGAGTACCCGCCTAAAATGATTTTACCGCACGCCCAATTAAGTGATTTTAAGATAACTTTTCATCCCTCTAGGGCTGATGCCGTAAGTGGTATTCCAATATCTTCAGACATTACCAATTATACAGTTACTCCTTCCAGTTCGATATGGGTGAAATTTGTTGATGAAAGAACAGGAGGAAATAGTTGTTATATTATAAAAAAACTAGGAGTAACCATTTAC
>JAISMV010000019.1 GCA_031276535.1 Flavobacteriaceae bacterium | reverse complement strand
AAAGGAAGAAATACATCCATTCGTGAACCGAATTTTATAAATCCGAATTCTTTTCCTGCCTGAGCTATATCTCCGACTTCAGGATAAAACACTATTCTTCGTGCTACTGCTCCGGCTATCTGGCGGAACAATACCTGCTGCTTGTTGGGGTTTTCAACTACCACTGTAGTTCGTTCGTTCAACTCGGATGATTTTTCATGCCAAGCAACTAAAAACTTCCCGGGGTGATACTTTTTAAACAGTACTTCTCCACTAACCGGATACCTGCATACGTGTACATTTAACGGAGACATAAAGACAGATATCTGTATACATTGGGTTTTCAGATATTCTTTTTCATAAACTTCTTTTACAATTACCACTTTCCCGTCTACGGGAGCTATGATCTCTTCGGGCTTGGCATCGTATTCTCTTACCGGATCTCTAAAAAACCACAAAATAAAACCAAGCAAAACAAACAGGGGTATTGCTATTGCTACGCCCCAGCAATTAAAAAAATACAGGGATAAAAAGCTAATCAGCAAACATATGATAAGACTTGTTCTGATTATGGTAGTACCTTCTTTATGGAATCTCATAGTATGGCAGTTATTAAATAATAGGTGAATATTGCAGGGATACAAAAAATGAAGCTGTCTAACCTGTCTAAGATTCCACCATGTCCGGGCATCAAATTCCCTGAATCTTTTACTTTAAACATTCTTTTTAATTTGGATTCTGCCAGATCGCCTATGGGTGCAAATATAGCTATTATTACACTTATTACAATCCAGTTTCCTTTTAATCCGGAATTAAAAATTTCCAGTATGATTCCTGCTGCAATTGTAAAAAACAAACCTCCTATCAATCCTTCCACGGATTTATTAGGTGAAATTTTAGGCGACAGTTTTCTTTTTCCGAACTTACTTCCTACAAGATATGCAAAACTATCACTGATCCAGATGAGTAAGAAGACATAGAACACTTCGGAAGTCAGCGGGTCGTTGCTGCCCGGTATGGCTAAACTCAAACTGAAAGGCACTCCCAAATAGGAGGCGGTAAAAATAAGTTTAGCGCTGTCTGTTGACAATTCTTCGGAAAACCGGAATAATGTTGTAGCGGCTAAAGCGAATAATAGCAACAGGAAGATATACTTCCATTGCAGCATAGTAAAATTAAAACTACTGTTGAAATAACTTTGGGTAAATGAATAATATATAATTCCTACTAACCCGAAAGTAAATATCTTATATATAAAATGTGAATATTTTAACAGCCTTATTGTTTCTAAGAGACAACCTGTCATGAATAGAGTCATCAGAAAGTAAAGGAAGTATTCTGATGGTATTTTCAGATCTAAGTAAATGTACAGGAAATCCGATAAGAAACTGGTAGTACATAAAAAGGTAAGTATCACATATACTAAACCTGAAAGGGAACGGACAACTATTGTTTTCACTGATTTTTTGTTATTCTTCTACTAGGAGTAAATATAATTTTTTAGCTGTTGCTATATCGCTGAATCCCTGCACCTGATTTCCGTATATGGATGTAATATTAGAGGGAATATTTCCTCTTTTATTATGTCTGATTTTTGCAAGCCCTACACTAGATGAACTGATTATCTGTTTAGGATTTGCCCATACTATTATTTTTTTTGGCAGGTCTGTCTTTTTCAGATGATAGGTCTGATCGGCGGAAATCATAATGGAGCCGTCCAAAGCTACTAAATATTCGCAATTTATCAATGCTATATCCTGACCACCCGTACCTTGAGAGGTATAGTTGCAGTCTAAAACATTAATCAGGGAGATAAGTTCTGAATCTACACATAAAACTTCATTTATATCCTCGTTCTTAAGTATTTCCTGTAAATATTGCAAGGCTTCTTTTTTATTTTCACAATAAAAAAACATTCCTCCTCCGGCTTTAAACCTTTTTGCAAATATTACATCGTGATCTTCTTCTTTATCGTTAAAATCCAGATTACTAGTGATCTCTTCTTTATTTTTTTTCCCAAATATTTTATCAAGAAATCCCATTCATTATATTTACACTTAAAAAATCAAACTATTTTTCACTCAAATGTAAAGAAAAAATAGTACACTTCATAAACTTTTTTAATTTTTTATTCAAATTCGTTCCAAATCCTTTGTAATTTTTCTCAAATTTCAGCTTCTTTATTCTCTAAAGATTCTTTTGTTTCTTTTGTTTCTTCTTTTTTTGTTTCTTCTGCCGGAATTTCTTCTTCAAATTTTCTTTTTCCAAAGATTTTTTCCAGGTCTTCTTTAAAGATAACTTCTTTTTCTAATAGTTTATTGGCTAATTGTGTCAGCTTGTCTTTGTTATCTATTAATAGCTGAACCGCTCTTTGATATTGATTTTCAATGATTCTGGAAATCTCCTTATCAATGGTCTCTGCGGTTACTTCCGAGTAAGGTTTGGTAAATCCATATTCGTTTCCCGAACTGTCGTAATAGGAAATATTTCCTATCTGGTCGCTCAATCCGTAAATAGTGACCATGGCATTCGCCTGTTTGGTTACTTTCTCTAAATCGGATAATGCACCGGTAGATATGTTTCCGAAGACAACCTCCTCTGCTGCTCTACCTCCCAGGGTTGCGCATATTTCATCCAACATATGTTCCGTGGTGGTAAGTTGTCTTTCTTCGGGAAGATACCACGCTGCTCCCAAAGAACTTCCTCTCGGAACTATCGTCACTTTTAAAAGAGGGGCGGCATATTCCACCAACCAGCTTATCGTTGCATGTCCGGCTTCATGAAATGCCACTCTTTTTTTCTCGTGAGGTTTGATCACTTTATTTTTCTTTTCCAATCCTCCGATAATTCTGTCTACCGAATCCAGAAAATCCTGTTTTCCTACGCTTTCTTTTCCCTTTCTTGCTGCAATCAGAGCGGCTTCATTACATACATTTGCTATGTCGGCACCGCTAAACCCGGGGGTTTGTTTGGCTAAAAAGTCCACATCTAGATCCTTATCTAATTTTAAAGGTTTTAAGTGTACCTCAAAGATTTCTTTTCTTTCGTTTAAATCCGGCAGATCCACATAAATGGAACGGTCAAAACGTCCCGGACGCATTAAGGCTTTGTCTAATATGTCCGCCCGATTGGTTGCTGCCAAGACAATGACATTGGTATTAGTGCCGAATCCGTCCATTTCGGTCAATAATTGATTCAATGTATTTTCTCTTTCGTCATTGGAACCGGTAAAGTTGTTTTTACCTCTGGCACGTCCGATGGCATCGATTTCATCAATGAATATAATGGAAGGCGATTTTTCTTTTGCCTGCAAAAATAAATCTCTCACCCTTGAAGCTCCTACTCCTACAAACATTTCAACGAAATCTGATCCGGAAAGCGAGAAAAACGGCACTTTGGCTTCTCCTGCCACAGCTTTTGCCAAAAGGGTCTTTCCTGTTCCCGGAGGCCCTACCAATAAGGCTCCTTTAGGTATCTTCCCTCCTAACTTGGTATATTTTTGTGAATTTTTAAGAAAATCCACGATTTCTTCCACTTCTTCTTTTGCTCCTTCCAATCCGGCTACGTCCTGAAAGGTAACTCTCATATTGTCGTTCTCATCAAACAATTTTGCCTTGGAGCGTCCTATGTTAAATATCTGTCCTCCTCCCCCGGTTCCTCCGGACATCCTTCTAAACAGAAAGAACCAGATCAGTCCAAAAAAGAGAATCGGAAACAACAGGTTTAATAAAACTCCTCCCCATTGGTTCGGGTTTTCGAATTCTATGTTAGTCTTCAGGTTATATTTAGCTTTTTCTTCGTTAAATCGGGTTTCAAAAAGTTGTTGATCTCCTGATGTGAATGTAAACTGAGGGGTATCCGACATTTGACTGAACGGATTCAGACTTTGATTCTCCACGTTATATACCTCAGGGTTCTTCATTGCTTCCTGGGTGAGGTATACTTTTACTTCCGAATCTTTTACATAAACCACTTTCCTCACATATCCCTTTTTCAGATAAGTAAAGAATTTTGCGGAATCCATTTCTCCTTTTTTGTCGGAAAATAAAAACTCTTGTGAAAGTAAAAGCACTCCGAAGATAATTAAAATACCGTAAAACCAATTAAATGAAAATGGTTTGTTTTCTTTCTTTCTTTTATTATTGTTGTTTGTTCCCAAAATTACATCTGATTTTTATATTACTCGGATTTATTTCTTATGATTTTTCGTCTGCACCGGGAATTTTAGTTATCTCTACATCTCCCCACAAATCTTCCAGTCCATAATATTCTCTATATTCCGGTTGAAAAATATGAACTACCACAGATACATAATCCACGAGTATCCATTGTTGGTTGTCCACTCCTTCCACATGCCACGGTTTCTCTTTCATATGGGTTCTGACAAACCTTTCGACAGAACCTGCTATGGCAGAAACCTGAGTATTGGTAGTCCCCGTACATATGACAAAATAGTCTGTAATCGTATTTTCTAACTTGGTAAAGTCTAAAATGGTAATATCGTATCCTTTAACTTCTTCAATTCCTTTTATTATGTTTTCTAATAATACTTTTTCTTTAGTTTGTGTTTCAATCATTTATGTTCTTGCTATGTATACTTTTTTTTTAATTAATGCAAAAATAATCATTTTTCTGGTAATTTAATTTTATTTTGATAACTTTATCAACTTATTTTATTGTCAAAACCTATGCCAATGCAATATCTTGACGAAATTAACTCTACGAATGACTTTATTAAAGAGAATTTATGCGATTTTAAGGATAATTTTTCAGGAGTATATACTTTTAACCAAATAAAAGGAAAGGGTGTTAAGGGATATGTATGGGCTTCCGAGCCCGGAAAAAATATCGCCCTGACATTTTGTCTTACAGACAGGTCTGTAGTGAGTAACTATCTCAGCTTCTGGGTGGCCATCATTGTTTGTGAATTTATACGAAAGGTGACTCATACGAAAGCCTTAATTAAATGGCCGAATGATATTCTCATTCGTAAGAAAAAGGTGTGTGGAATTTTAATTGAAAAATGTAATGGTGTTTTTATTATAGGTATAGGTATCAATGTTTTGCAAAAAGACTTTGGCGCCCTGTCCAAAGCTTCTTCCCTACTGGCGCTGGCGCCTGAAAAGTATGTGCTTCCGGATTTGGTAGAGGATCTACTCTGCGCATTTAAAAGGAATTTAAATTTATTGAACGATCCCGCATTTCTGCTCGAAAAATATAATTCGTATTTATTTGGCAAAGATAACGTTATGACTTTCAAGGTGGATAATCTGCTTATGAACGGAATTATCCGAAAAGTGGAGGACGACGGACTTTTACCCGTAGAGTCCGAAGACAATTCCATTCGAAAATTCAGAATCAAGGAAATTGAATTTTTGTATTAGGGGAAATCTGCTGCACCTTGTTAGATTCTTGTGGATAAGTAATAATTTTTATTATTTAAAATTGCATTTTTTTTGCTACCTTTACATATATTAAACTAAGTTAAATAAAAAATTAAGTGGAAGATTTTTTTGAAAATGAATTAGTTAATAAATTTGAAGAAATGCTGGAAGAAAACGAGTCCATATATTTTGATTCGGATGAGTTTTGTGAAATTATTTCCTTTTATCTGGACATATATGATCATGAATATGCCCTGAAAGCCCTTGATATTGCCTTTTCATTATATCCCAACAATATTGACATAAAAATCAAACAATTAGAGTATTTCGTAGGCATTGAAAGTCTGCATGCTTCGTCCCGGTTAATTGAGGAACTGCGGGAGTTGTGTTTTGCCGATACCGACTATTTAATTGCAACTGCAAGATACTGGTCTTTACGAAGATTCCCGTATAAAGCCATTGGTTTTTATACGGCAGCTTTAGAGAATGAAGAAGACGAAGATTACATTTACAACTGTCTAGGCAATGAATATCTGGAGGTTAACGACCCTGTTCTCGCTCTGAACTCGTATAAAAAAGCATTGGAATATAATATAAATGATGAGTATTCCCTGTTTTCCTGCATACATTGTTATGAAATCCTGCGTCAACCCCGGGAGTGCATAACTTTTTTAAAACAATATGTTGACCGAAATCCGTATTCTGAAGAAGCGTGGTTTCAGATGGGGCTGCAATATATAAATCTGCACAGATATGAAAAAGCGCTGCATGCGTTCGATTATGCAATAGTCATAAATCCGAAAAGTATTGCCGGATATACTCAAAAAGCTTTTTGCTATGAGAAATTAAACCAATGGGAAAAAGCCATAAAAATATACGAAGAATCTCTTGATTTTGATGATACGGCTGCTTTTACCCACTTTAAAATCGGACAGGCTTATAATAAAATGCATAAGCACAGCCAGGCTCTTAATTCTTTTCAAAAAGCGGTAAAGGAAGATCCTCAGTTTGACAAAGCCTGGTTTGAAATTTCCGATATACACGACTCCATGGGAAATAATGAAGAGGCTCTCCACTATATAAAAAAAGCGTTGGATATAGACTCTAAAGAAGTGGGCTATTGGAAAAAATATACATACCTGAATATTCAACTGGGGAAATTTGAAGAAGCCTCCGATTCTTTTGAAATTGTCATTGAACTGGAACCCGGTCATTTTCACAACTGGCTCGCTTATTCGGAATTATTAATCAGTCTGGGCGATTATTCCAAAGCTGCCGATGTTTTACACAAAAGTTTTAAAAATTTTAATCGCGCAGAACTGTATTACCAATTGGGTAATTGTTATTTCTTATTAAAAGATAGAGAAAAGGGAGAGCAATTTGTAAGAATGGCACTAAAATTGAATCCTACCATAAAAGAGGAGATGCAGGAAAAATATTCGATTTTGCTTAAAGACAACAAAAAATATAAAAACCCTGATATTAACTTAAACATTTAATTAAAAAATAAAAAATAAGAGAAAAACAACAGAAGTACTAAATGAACATAGTAGCCCACCAATTACTATCGTATAAAATACCGGATATACAATTAGGTAATGTATTGGGTGAAATAGTTCGCGGTAAAGATTATCAAAATTATCCCCAGCCTATCGCAACGGGGATTCTCCTGCACAGGAATATTGATTTCTTTACAGACTCTCACCCAATCGTTAAGGAGACTACTCGTATTTTTCATAAATCTTACGGTAAGTTTTCCCCTATTATTACAGATGTTATCTATGACTTTTTCTTAATCAAAAACTGGCACTTGTTTTGTGACGAGGATTTTGAAGACTTTAAAAAATCTTGTTATAAATTGGTGCAAAGCACTGAAATTCTTTTCCCTAAAAAGTTAGACGTTATTTTAAAATCGCTGATCGAAGACGATTGGTTTGAAAAATACAAAACGTATGAAGGAATTGAATGGACTCTGCACAATTTGGGTAAAAAATCCAAATTCCATTACAATATGGCAGATATGGGAAATTCCGTAAAAGAAATATATCTTCAGGAAAAGAATATTGAAGACCAATTCATGCGGTTTTATCCTCAGATTCAAAAATTCTGCAAGGAGTTTATTATCAAACAAATGCCCGAATACGAGGGATTGATCCAGAAAAACAGCGCCCGACGATTATGAAAACTTATATTATCCTTTTTGATGGAGTGTGTAATCTTTGTAATTCTTCCGTACAACGTGTTATAAGAAAAGATAAAAAGAACCAATTTAAATTTTCGTCTCTTCAATCGGATTTCGGGCAAAATTTTTTACGGAAAAGAAACCTGTCTTCAAAGGATTTCGACTCAGTGATCCTCTACGAACCGGATGCAGCCTACTATATCAAAAGTACTGCCGTTTTGAAAATTGCACAGATCATAGGTTTTCCTTATAACCTGTTCACCATCTTTATGATTATTCCCGCTCCGATACGAAATATAATTTACGATCTTTTTGCTAAGAACCGGTATAAATGGTTTGGAAAAAAGGAAAGCTGCATGGTTCCTACACCTGAATTGAAAGAAAAGTTTTTAAACTGATCAATGAAAATGAAATACCTGCTAAAGATAGAAGAATCAGCTCAGTTCCTACTGGGGATCTATTTGTTTTCCTTAACTGAATATGCATGGTGGTGGTTTCCTCTCCTAATCCTTAGCCCCGATATTTCCATAGTCGGATACCTTTTTAATACGAAAACAGGTACTGTTTTATATAATATTTTTCATCATAAGGGACTTGCACTTGGGGTTTATTTTTTAGGAATTTATTTACCATTTTCCGGTTTGGCATTAGCCGGAATCATTTTATTTTCCCACTCCTGCATGGATCGCATAATGGGATATGGTCTAAAATATTATAAAGGCTTTGTTTACACTCATTTAGGAATCATAAAGGGAAATGCATGATGAGACTGTGTTTTTATGTCTCTTTCCCGAAATTTATTCCGGGAATAATTCGAAACGACTAATTACCAGAAACTTAATTTTAATTTTCAGACAGTCTTTTTGGTATTAACAATTTCACTTCACTCCTTTTTGTATATCCATTTTAAACCTTTTTTTAAAATAAAAAATAATACCCAAATAAGTAATAAATAAACCGATAATGCAATTATTTGACCTATTATAAAAGAAATTCTACTCTGTCCAAAAAGTAAATGAAGTATTGATCCAAAGGCATGAAAATTACTATAGAAATCTCTAATCTTAAAATGACAATCCCCTTCTGTATTTCCACAAAATATTGTTATCAAATAGCGCCTTAGTTTACACCTATAAAAACTCACATCAACTGTTACTATAACAAATAGTATTATAGTGAAAAAAATAACACAACTTTTCAATTTTATTTATTAAATTCATACTAAATCTTCCTTTTTACCTTTTTCTCATTTCCGTAATTTAGTAGTAGATGTTTTTTTCGAATCATAGCCAATCCTTTTATTTCTAATTTCTATCTGGTTTTGTTTTTGAAGTGATTTAAACTTAAAAAAATAAATCATAAAAAATTGAAATATTTTGAAATTCACATACTTACATTCAAACCTTAATGCCTCACTCCGTAATAATACAACCCCGCCTCCTCATCCAGTTCAGCACTTCGTGCGTTTCGTTCGGATAAAGCAGTGCTTTATCCTCCGAAATCGTTGAATTTATACAGTGTGTTCCACTTATCGTTTTTTTCCTCCAACCTTGTTATATTGTTAGGACAATGCAACAATTCTACTTAACATAAATCTTCTTTTTTATGTAGATTATATCTGTATATTCTAAAGCTTTTATTGAATCTTTTTTAAACTCTAAAAAAGATCTAAATATAAATCCTCTGATAATAAAATTACCTTTTTGAGTAAACCGATGATTCATTTCCCATAAGTTTGTTTCTATTTTTTCATATTGATACGTATTTGGGGCTGTCCAATAATTCATAAAATCTGATTGAATACTATCTGATAATTTTAAAATTGTGACATAATAACCTTTAGCACCTAATATGGGTGATACTAACTCTACTGTAAATTTATAGGAGTTATTTGCTTCGACAGTATCAGGTAAATTAATCCTGTAGTAATGTGATTTTTCTAAGTCAATACTTCCATCTGATTTATATACATAAAATTGATTAATCTTGATTGTATCTCCTATTGTAAAATATTCTGCTTTTGCTTTCTTTCCGGATTTTATTTGTGTCCACCATCCGTTTCTGTATGGATATTTTTTTCCTTTCTTAAAAAAAGACCAACCTTCTACTCTATCTTTACCTGTTTTTTCATCAAAATGTACAACGTATTCTTTTTCCTTTGATATTTGAGTTATTTTCATTTTTAGGGCATGAC
Organism: Flavobacteriaceae bacterium; assembly: GCA_031276535.1. GTDB lineage: Bacteria > Bacteroidota > Bacteroidia > Flavobacteriales > Weeksellaceae > Apibacter. The sequence continues at coordinate 9,102 of JAISMV010000019.1, read as the reverse complement.
TGCCTTCAAAATATTCTTCTATTGAATCTACTTTACTCTTTGTTAAATAATATTTATAATGAATATCCCCTGATGGGTACTTCTTTATCTTTATTTCCTTATTTTCACACCCTATTAATATAAAGAAAGAAAAAGCACAACTAATTATTTTTATCATGTTTAACGACCTGTTATCATTATTCTTTTCCTCCACAAAAACCTCTCATGAAATTATATTTTTACAGAGTAACATTACCCTACTTAACATAAATCTCTTTTTTTATGTAAGTTATCCCTTCATTATTAATTATTTCAATAGAATCTCTATTTTTCATCTTTGAATCAATCCACCTTCTTATTATATAACCTCTTAAAATAAAATCACCTTTTTGTTTAAATGTATGATTTACTTCCCATATGTTAATTCCTGTTTTTTTTATATCATAACTATTTTTTAAATTTCTTACATTTAAATAATTAGGCGGTATTTCTTCTGATAAATATAATTCTACGTTATAAGTTCCTTCATCTCCTACTATCGGGGTAACAAGTTCTATTATAAATTTATAGTTTTTTCCATATACAATTGTGTCAGGAAGATTAATCCTGTAATAAAGGGAATATTGATTTTGTACAGTATCTAAATTACCAAGAAATTTTATCTGATTTTCCACAAATGAATCTCCCACTATTACATATTCCACTTTTATCTTTTCCTTATCTTGTATTTGTGTCCACCAACCTTCTCGATATGTTTTTCCATCTTTTATAGCAGCCCATCCTCCCATTGTACCTTTGCCTGATTTATCAAAATGAGTGATATATTGTTTGTCCTTCGATATTTGAGTTATTTTCATTTTTAGGCTTTTACCATCTTCAAAATACTCGTAAACAGAATCTAACTTGTTTTTTGAGCCATAATATTCATAATGAATATCCCCTGATGGGTACTTCTCTATTTTTATTCCCTTATTTTCACATCCTAAAAATAAAGTTAAAAGAAAGAATACTAAAATACTTACACTCTCAATTTTCATGCTTAATTTGAAATGCCTTTGCTACTTAAAAATTAAAAACACACTAACTACCATTAATAAAACCACTATTTGTACATATGTTATGTTCCTAATTAGCTTTTTATCTTCTTCCCATATCTCATTAAAAGATTTTTCAGCTTTATATTTAAAAACATACACAAAAAAAGCAGAAATAATATCAAATGTATAACCCGCAAGAATATCTAACATATCCATCCTTTAATGTTTAAATTTTGTAGGTAATAATTTAAAGTAACTATCATTTAACAAAGAATTATATTTTTTATCCATGATTTTTTGTCTATTCCTGCCATAATAATTTCTTATCAACTTTGTCTACCGATTCCATTGTATTGACCTGTCCTAAATACATATCTTTTTCACTAATCTTCTGTAAAAAACTCTTTTCTTTTTCACTGTAATAAGGCTTACCCTTAAATTTAATAATCTTTATCACCCCTTTCAACTCTTTGTTATTAGGAATTTCCCAAACAAAAGGTCTGATTGGGAAAAGTGTATCAAAGTATCTAATTTGATGCAAGTTATCATAATTATTATGTAATTTATCTGATAATAATAAGATTGCATCATCCGCTAAAGCTTGTAATATAATTTCTTTTTTTTCGCCTCTGTCAATTATTCTGTAATAGGAACTGCTATCTTTTATTAATTTACCGTTTTTATAAAATTTAAATTGATTAATCACAGAACTATCTTTTATCGGATAATATTGTTTATACTCGTAATTTCCATCCTCATAATTATAATATCCCCAACCATAAACATAAAAAGCCTCCCCTTTGTTCGTTTGAAAATATTTCTTTATCACAGTGTCACCTTTTTGGTTGTATTGCAAATTATAATAAAGATATTTATCCTTTTTAGATTTCACGAGCCATGACTCTGATATTTTTTTCCCACCCAAAATTTCTGTCACTATTTTAACAGATATTCCATTTTTTAAATATTCTTTCCTGTCATATTTTAAATTATCTATTATTTCTTCACTTACTTTTACTTCATCATACTGTTTTGTCTGACAATTTTGTAAAAATACAATGACTATAAATATTTGTAAAATTTTATTACTTAACACCCATAGTGCACTATCTATGATGTTCTTTTGCCTATTCCACCTCTTCATAAAAATAGGTAATATCGCTTAATTCCAATTTCGGTAAATTATTAATTTGATCTGAAACTAAAAATGAATACTTTTTACCTTTATTTAATACAATCTTTCCTGTAATAGAATGATCTTTTGTTAGATATTTTTCATCTACATACCATTTATTCTTTGCTACAGGCTTTATCTTTTCTCCATTTATTAACAATTCTTTAGCCTCATAGCAACAAGAATATAAAGTTAACAAAATATTCCTATTTTCTTTTGTAACTTTTATATAGTGACTTTTGGATAATTCCCTATTTCCATTTTTATCATAGTTGATTATTTGTGTTAAAAGAAATCCTCCTTCTTCATCCATGTAGAAGGAGTAAAATTTAGACAATTTTTCATTGTTGTAAAATATCCATGCTCCTACAGGAAAAAAATCATGAACTCCATTTTCTCCCAGATCTAATAAAGTACCTATTGATGTTAATCGTTTTTTCTTATCATAATTTTTAGATAGATAGACTTCCGGTCGTACAATTTTTATTACAGAAATCGATGAATCTCTTTTATAAATGGTACTGTCTCTATTACCAAGCAAATAAGTGGTTGAATACACTTCATCATTTTCAAAATCATCCACCTTATAAACTTTACCCTCTTTATTAAAATATTGAGTTTGTTTGATTCCATTTTTCTCTATCGTCTTTTCCTTTTCTTGTACACACCCAAATAAAATGATAAAAGCAGAAAATAGTGTGATAGCATTTTTCATGATTATTTTATTTTAATTTTTAAGCTATCCGGAATTTCATCCATAGTTATTTTATTAGTCCATTTATCAGGATTTCGGAAAACATTCTTTAGTCTAAATATATTCTTGTTAGTTCGATAAGTTCCAAATGTAGAATCTACTACGTCCCTTCTGGAATCTATTTCGTATTTCATAGTGTAAATAGTAGTATCTTTTGTTTTATAATCTATTTCTTTCTTAATGTTCAATGTTCCTCCCAAACTAAACGCATCCCTTAAGAAATCCGTAAAACTTGGAGAAGTACTTCTTCCCATTGATGACAGTTCAGAAAAATCAACATCAACAACCGTATCGTCAAATCTGCGGAAAGAATTTCCTCCTCCACTGCCTAACCCTGCCCCTCCGGTTACATGATAGAAAGTATCGCTTGAAGTACGACTAAATGGGTTATTTGACGATAAAAAGGACATAACTTTATCTAAAAAATCAGGTGCTTTAGCTGTTACTTCTACCCCTTCAAGATAAGTAATTCTTCCTCTGTCATATTCTACATCATAATTAGTACCATCAATTCCGCTCCAAACCTGTTGATCTTCATCCCATTGCCAAGCTCCAGAGTCATCCACCCAAAAACCTATAGATAATAACTCCTCATTTGCATTTGGTGGTGGATCTTCCGCACTCATCCCTGTTGGATCAATAAACTTCAACGGATTCTGATAGCAATATCCATAAGTATCCATTGTGCTTTCAACTAACGGATCCACAGACAACCAAATACTCTCCTTCGAGCTATAATATCTCGCCCCATAATAATACAACCCCATTTCTTCGTCTATTTCAATTAACGTCTATTCTCAAATATACGATTTTATGAGATATCCTAAAAGCATATACTTAATTTATAAACTTTTTGATAGCCTCTTAGGGTATTTTTACCACTATTCAATTTTTATTTTACCATTATCTATAACAGTACTTCCATCTGCATTTATTTTCTCATAAACCCATAAAATATCATGCATTTGACTTCTTTTATCTGATATGAAATTCAAATAAACTCCGGTATTTTGCTCCATTCTTTTACGAGAATTATATTGCTCATCATCAAACAACTTCACCATATAATTAATTAAACTATCCCTCTCCTTTAATTTATTCACTTTGTTAAACTTAAGGATATGAATATTATTTAACATGATTCTTTTTTCAATAGGGTACTTAAAATATCCATCATCCATACTATCTAAGCCGGTATAAAAATTTAAAGCTCTATCATATTCTCGTCTTTGCAACAATAAATTTACTTTTTTACTTAAATATTCTTCTTTAGTTAGTGAATCATACCTGAATTGACGGTCTATTTTATCCAGATAAACAATATCCGAAGGACTTAAACCTTCTTCACTAAAATTCTTTACCTTACAAGTAACTATACTTAATGATAAAATAAAGATAATACTAAAATTTAATAGCTTTTTTTGCATTAGAATTTTTATTTAATGGTAATCTTTTATTAGGAACAAATAATGCTCCTCTTTCTATTGAAGCTCCAAGCAGATTTCACATTATACAAAATTACTATTTTATTCATTTTTAATGATATATAAAAATTTATATTTATTGTTTGAATCTTTTCTGTAAATATACATATCATTAGAAAACATAGGTTTGTAAAGAGAATCATTAATTTGGATTTGAAAGTTATAATTTAAGTGTATTCCTGTTAAAACATTAACTATAGGAGTATCTTTAAATTTAATCTGAATATATGATTTATCTCTATCGTTATATTTAATTTCCTCTACTATTCCTAATAAATTGGCTTGATAAATATCTTTGTTTCTTATGTATTGTGCTGTAAAAAACCAAGTCATAACTATCAAAATAAAAGCTATTAATCTTTCATAAGAAGATGAGGTGAAAATTTTTTTCATTTTATTTTTATTTATGGTAATCTAATAGGTTGTGATACTGTATTTCCCTACTTTTCTGTAACCAATCTTATTATACATCACCATTAACTCTACTACCAATATTTTTTAGGTACAAACCAAAATATTAAAAATAATCCACATAGAACTATTGCCACATAAATCCCCTGCAATGTATCCGAATCAATAAAAAAAACTCTTTTTAAGAAATTATCGTAAAAGAAATGTTCATTATCTTCTCCCAATTTTAAATTAAAACAATCTTTTCCTGTACTTACAGTATATTTTGTATTATTATAACTAATAATAGCTTTAGGATGATTTCTGGAAGAACCGTAACAATCTGTCTTAATTATACTACATTTTATAGGACCTACCTCGCATTTAATTTTACTTTCTCGGAAATGAATCAACCATAGATACAATAAAAATATAAAAGTTAAGACATTGATTATAATTAATACTCTCTTCTTCATTAGTTCTTTTGTCTTTTTGCTTTATTTATCTCTTTTATGGATTTGTTATTTTAAAAATCCTCCAGATTTCACATTATACAAAATTACTGTTTTATTCATTTTTAATGATATATAAAAATTTATATTTATTGTTTGAATCTTTTCTGTAAATATACATATCATTAGAGAACATAGGTTTGTAAAGAGAATCTCCAATATGTATTTTAGATTTATAATAACCACCAAAAATTATTAATTCATTTACTTTAGACGTGTTTTTAAATTTTATTCCCTGAACAAAATTTTTATCCCTGTCATTAAATTGTAATTCTTCAACAACCCCTATAATAGAGGCTTGATAAGCATCCTTATCTCTAATATATTTCCCTGTAAAAAACCAAGTCAGAACTATCAAAATAAAAGCTATTAATCTTTCATAAGAAGATGAGGTGAAAATCTTTTTCATTTTATTTTTATTTATGGCAATCTAATAGGTTGTGATACTGTATTTCCCTGCTTTCCTGTAACCAATCCCGAGGCATCGGCCACTCTCACATTACCATCAAATCCAATTCCTACTCTGGTATTTGAGTATCTTACCCCTCCTGATACATGAACTTTTGCTCCCCAGGTAACCCCTGCCGATCCGGTTATCCATCTAGGATAATTAGTATTAAAAGGTTTTGAAAGATCAAAAGAAATGGAACCTTCTCCGCTTATGCCTCCTAAAGGAGTTGAAACTCCTCCTCCAACAAACGCTTCTGCTCCCACCACTGTATTTAATGTCATAGATGAAACGCTTCCTGTCCAATGTGATTTTCCTACTGAAAGAAAGGTGTCTCCTCCTCCGGCTGTGGCTGACAGGGATAAAGTATTAAACGGATCCAAATAAAAAAGTGATTGTCAGTTGTTTATGTTAATTATTTTTGTAACTTATTGGTATCGAACCAATTAAGTTGTATATGAAAAAATACCCTACAAACATTACTGACAATCAATGGCAATTTATAAAAAATACTTTAGAACTAGGTGATTTTCTGATCAAGATACCTAGCACTATAGCAGTAAAGCCCCGTCTCCTCATCCAGTTCCTTTCCGTTGAACAGATACGGTGTGTTCCACTTATCGTTTCTTTCCTCTAAAAAACAATTCTAATTTAGCTTACCTACTCTTCGAGAACATTGCCTAACTAAATTTGAATTGCTATAATTTATTGGCATCCAAATCTATTACAAACACAGAGTCTTCCCGTGTCACTTTTAATTCTAAACTACCTTCTTTCTTCTCTAATTTATCGCCTTCTTGGATGTCATAATAATATTGATTAGGGAATATATAATATTGAGAACTATCACTCATCTCTAAATATCCCATCCCATGCTGGTTTTGATCTCTTTTTTTCTTTATAACTATTGCTTTTACATTATCTTTTTTCGTCTGCCAATTTTTATAATTAGAAGAAGTCATCATATAATAAAATACCGCTGCCAATATCATTGCAGGAAACATCATCAATAATTTGTACTTAATACCAATTTCTTTCATATATTTTAATTTATTAGTAGAAAAGTGATCGGGTAAATCCTGCCTGAATGGAAAAGCCTCCTCCTTTTCCAACACTGACACCCTTAAAAGAATTATTATTGCCAATTTGAGTCTTAAGAGGATTATATCTATCCATTCCTGTTGGCTGTGTAATATCACCTCCCGTATTTACCCCAATTCCTATTGGTAAATTACCTAATGGAATAGCTCCTCCTGCATTAAAATATTCCCCTTGTAAGGAGTTATCAGCGTTACGGCTTAATAGTAAAGGACCATTATTTTGACTATAAGTATTAATACTAACACTAGGTCCTATATTGTATCCTACAGAAAGGTATTTGTTTAGATAAAATCCTCCATCATAATTTCCGCTAAAGTATCCTACTTCCATTCCCGCACCTGATAAATAAGCAAACTCACAATCTATTGAAATAGACCATGGATTTTGGTATACTTTAACGCCCCAGTTTAGTCCTTGAACATCTGTAAATGTCGAGTTACCATTATTTGTATGATATACCCACTGTTTGGAATCATTACTAGTCTCATCCACCCAGTCACCATTAGCCAATAAACGAACTTTCCCTATAGTATTTCCTCCAGATTTAACTTCTCTCACTTCATCATTACCTCCCTTTCCTATATATTCTCCCTGAATTTTTCCTGCAGCTTTTAATTTTTCAAACTGCTCTTTGGATGTAAGGGAAGCATCGTAGGTAAAACGTTTATTTTTACTGTCCCAAAACCAATCATTAGTACCTTCTCCTTCCATTCCCGTTGGATCTATATATTTAACCGGATTCTGATAACAATATCCATAAGGATCCATTGTGCTTTCAACTAACGGGTCAACAGATAAAAACAAAGACATCTTAGAATCGTAATACCTTGCCCCATAATAACACAACCCCGTTTCCTCATCCAACTCTTTTCCGTTGAACAGATACGGTGTATTCCATTTATCGTTTCTTTCCTCCACAAAAACCTCGCCAAAAGGGATATATTCCACATGTTGGGTGATATTTCCCAACTGGTTGGTCAAATAAGAACTTGAACCTAAATGGTCGTGGTGGTAGAAATACCTATCCTCCTCGAAGGTTCCCGTGCCGGAGTATCCATAGCCTCCGTTCACGCTGTCGTTGGTTTGTGCAGATCCAAACTGCACCGGAGGACCCGGAGGGCCTCCCGGTGGGTTGAACACCGGCATCTTAGGCCAGCCTTTGGGTGGTGTGTTCAAGGAACTGTTCAACGGAGAGCCAAAGTCCGGCCAAGGCTTGCCCGTGTACTGAGGCGAGGCGTAAATTCCTTTCTTATCCGGTGGACCCGGAGGAACACCCAAAGAGGCTATGTATTTCTCCTTCTGTACCTCATACCAGTCCTGTACCTGTGCGAAGTTCAAACTCCCCGCCGTGATCCCGTTGCCGCCCAAGCCTCCGCTGTTGTTGTTGAACTCTCCGTTGCCTATCTGGCTGACGATCCGCTCCGTTCCCGCATAGATATGCTTGGTGAAAGAGCCCTCTTTAAAGACAAAGTACGGACTCAAATATCCCGTGTAGTTCTTCATGTCTTCCATCGTTCCCATGCTCGTGCCGTTCACCGATACCTGAGTTACTCCTCCTGAACTTTTAAGCACCCGCTTTCCCGTGTCGTCGTATACGTAGCGGCTCGCATAGCCCTCATCGTTCACTTCCATCAGCCGGTTCTCTTCATCCCAAATAAGCGATCGGTAATGAATATCTTCCTGACGGTGAACCATATTTCCGTTGGAATCGTAGCTGTATTTGTGGGTCTTCTCTTCTCCCGCGGTCACCGTCAGCTCTTTGATCTGAGATAATTGATGCGGTCGTTCTTTGGAGTATTGATACTCCAGTTCGTAATTACTCTCTTTGGGGTAACTTCCGAATACCGTATGTCCCAGCTCCTTATAGGTAATGTTGTGCAGATTGTCGTATTCCATCATTAAAGAATAGGAAGCATATCCTTTACTGCTGTTTAACTTTCCGGAGGCTTTGGTTAATCGGTACAGGTCGTCGTACTGGTAGTTGTGAAAGTCTTGTTTACTCATACTTTTCAACTAACGCCTATTCTCAAATATACGATTTTATCTTTTCACAAAATAGACACTATCTACCTCATTCAAAAATATCAAGCAACACATACCCATCTTCCCCTAAAAAACATGATCCATTTATTTGTTGATCAACTTATTTATACACTTTACCTTCACATTCCCAAGGAAAACTTAATATCGTATCTTTTTTATGAATATTTAATATTAATTCCC